>NZ_DATAGQ010000110.1:0-67959 GCF_036263595.1 Geminicoccus sp.
ATGAAGTCGGTGGGCGAGGTGATGGCGATCGGGCGGACCTTCCAGGAGAGCGTGCAGAAGGCGCTGCGCGGGCTGGAGACCGGCTTGTCCGGCTTCGACGAAGTCGCCCTGCCGGAGGACGTCGACCCGAAGGACGCGCTCATCGAGATGCTGGGCCAACCGACCCCGGACCGGTTCCGTGTGGCGGCGCAGGCCCTGCGCGAAGGGATGAGTGTCGAGGAGATCCACCGGATCACCAAGTTCGACCCCTGGTTCCTGCGCCAGGTCGACGAACTCGTGCAGGCCGAGGCCGGTGTGAAGGCCGACGGGCTGCCGGCCGACCGCGAGGGCTTCCATGCGCTCAAGGCCATGGGCTTCTCCGACAAGCGGCTGGGCAGGCTCGCCGGACTGTCGGAGGACCAGGTTCGCGCCCGGCGGCATGAGCTGCGCGTCCATCCGGTGTTCAAGCGGATCGACACCTGTGCAGCCGAGTTCGAATCGCAGACGCCCTACATGTACTCGACCTACGAGATGCCGGCGTTCGGCGAGGACGAGGCCGAGGACGAGAGCCGGCCGTCCGACCGGACCAAGGTCATCATCCTGGGCGGCGGGCCGAACCGGATCGGCCAGGGCATCGAGTTCGACTATTGCTGCGTCCATGCCGCCTTCGGCCTGAAGGATGCCGGCTACGAGACGGTGATGGTCAACTGCAACCCCGAGACGGTCTCGACCGACCCGGACACCTCCGACCGCCTGTATTTCGAGCCGCTCACGGCCGAGGACGTGCTGGAGATCTGCCGCAAGGAAGCGAGCAACGGCCGGCTTCTCGGCTGCATCGTGCAGCTGGGTGGCCAGACCCCGCTCAAGCTCAGCCACCACCTGGAGAAAGCCGGCATCCCGATCCTGGGTACGCCGGTCGATTCGATCGACCTCGCCGAGGACCGCCAGCGCTTCCAGGGCCTGCTGCAGCGGCTCGGACTGAAGCAGCCGGAGAACGCCACGGCCAATGGTGCCGACGAGGCGGTGCTGAAGGCGAACGAACTCGGCTACCCCGTGATGCTCCGACCTTCCTACGTGCTGGGTGGGCGGGCGATGCGGATCGTCCATGACGAGACCGATGCCAAGGCGTTCGCCAAGGAAGCGGCCGCGGTGTCCGAGCAGGGGGCGGTGCTGATCGACCGCTATCTCTCCGATGCGATCGAGGTCGATGTCGACGTGCTCGCGGACGGCAGTACCAGCGTGGTCGTGGGCGTGATGGAGCATATCGAGGAGGCAGGGGTCCATTCGGGTGACAGTGCCTGCTCGCTGCCGCCCTACTCGCTCCCGCAGGACGTGATCGCCGAGATCGAGCGGCAGTCCAAGGCGCTGGCCAAGGCCCTGAACGTGCGTGGCCTGATGAACGTGCAGTTCGCGGTGAAGGACGGGGTGGTCTACATCCTGGAGGTCAACCCGCGCGCGTCGCGTACCGTCCCGTTCGTCGCCAAGGCTATCGGCAAGCAGCTTGCCAAGATCGCGGCACGGGTCATGGCCGGCGAATCGCTGGCGGATTTCGACCTGAAGCTGGGCAAGCTGGATCACGTCGCCGTGAAGGAGGCGGTATTCCCGTTCGCCCGCTTCCCCGGCGTCGACCTGATCCTCGGGCCCGAGATGAAGTCGACCGGCGAGGTCATGGGCCTGGATCGCGACTTCGGGACAGCCTTCCTGAAGGGTCAGCTCGGCTCTGGTCAGGCCCTGCCGAGGAGCGGTGCCGTGTTCTTGTCGGTGCGCGACCAGGACAAGCCGACCGCCGTCGGGATCGGCCGGCGGCTGATCGAGCTCGGCTACGACGTGCTGGCCACCAGGGGTACGGCGGGCGTGCTGCGCGAGGCGGGCGTCCCGGTCGAGGAGGTCAACAAGGTCCATGAGGGCCGGCCGCACATCGTCGACCGGATCAAGGACCGTGGCGTCGTGCTGGTGATCAACACGACGGATGGCCGCCAGGCGATCAAGGACAGCTACTCCTTGCGCCGCGAGGCTCTCATGAACCGCGTGCCGTACACGACGACCATTTCGGGAGCCAAGGCGGTCGTTCTGGCATTGGGAGCGCTGGCATCCGGCGATCTTGCGGTGGTACCTCTACAAGCCTATTTTGACTTATCCCGAGCCGATGTTGTGGTGTCCCAAGGCGCGCGTGGAGCGTGAATCCTGTTTCCCGAGAGTTGACTGAATGCTGAACAAGATCCCGATGACTCCTGTGGGTCACACGCGCTTGGAGGCGGAACTCAAGCGCCTCAAGACGGTGGAGCGTCCCGCTGTCATCCGTGCGATCGCAGAGGCGCGTGAGCACGGGGACCTCTCCGAGAACGCCGAGTATCATGCGGCGCGGGAGCGGCAGGGCTTTATCGAAGGCCGGGTCATGGAGCTGGAGGACAAGCTCTCCCGCGCCGAGATCATCGACATCGCGACCCAGTCCGGCAGCAAGGTCATGTTCGGGGCCACCGTGAAGCTGGTGGACGAAGAGACCGACGAGGAAACCAAGTACCAGATCGTCGGGCCGGATGAGGCAGAGATCCAGCAGGGGCTCCTGTCGATCGCCTCGCCGCTGGCCCAGGCCCTTCTCGGCAAGGAGAGCGGCGACACCGTCGAGGTCTCGACCCCGCGCGGTACCCGCTATTTCGAGATCCTCGACGTACGGTTCGGCTAGGGAGCAATCCGTGCCGCGTGACCTCCCGGTCGTCTGGGGGCTGCTCGACGACCGGCCGGGTCACGCTACCCAGGTCCAGGGCATCGGCGACGCCTTGCCCTGGCCGATGATCGAGAAGCCGCTGACCTTCGGCTGGCTGTCCCGCTTGGACAATCGGATCCTGGGCGCCAGCGCGCTGGGCCTCTCGCGCGTTGCGCGGGCCGGCCTGGTGCCGCCCTGGCCCGACCTGCTGGTGACCTGCGGCCGGCGCTGCCTGCCAGTGGCGCGCTGGATCAAGCGGCAGGCAGGCGGACGCACCCGCATCGTGCACGTGATGCGGCCCTCGATCTCGACCGACATCGACCTCCTCGTCCTGCCCTACCACGACCGCCAGCTGACCAACGAGGAGGTGGAGGTCATCCGGGTCACCGGCGCGCCGCACCGCGTGAATGCCGCACGGCTGGCCGAAGGTGCGCAGACCTTTCTTCCGCGCTTTGCCCATCTTCCCGAGCCGCGGATCGCCGTGCTGGTGGGCGGGCCGGCCCATCATGTCCGCTACCGGCGCGACTGGGCCCGGGAATTGGGGCTGCGGGCGGTAGCTCTGGCCGAGAGCCTGGGCGGCTCCCTCATGGTCACTACGAGCCGGCGCACCGGCAGCCACGCGGCGGCCGAGCTCGCGATGACGCTCAAGATCCCGCACGTGATCTGGAAGCCGGGCGATCCCGAGCCGAACCCCTATCTCGGCATGCTGGCGCTGGCTGACGCGGTGGTGGTGAGCGTCGATTCGGTATCCATGGTGAGTGAGGCTTGCGCCACGGGAAAACCTGTCCACGTGTATGGCGGCGACCGGCTGGTCGGGCACAAGCTGAAGATGCTGGTGACGAGGTTGTTCAAGGAAGGGCGGATCGTGGCCTTGGGTGATCCGTTCGATCACGCGCCGCCACCGCCGCTGGATGCCGCAGGCGAGGTCGCCGCCGTAATCATGGATCGCGCGGAACAGTGGTTTACGCAGACGACCCGTGTTAATGCCGCGTTGTCGGAGGCAGGATGAACGAGCGTCACACGCAGGTATTGATCATCGGTGGCGGTCCGGCTGGCTATACAGCGGCGATCTATGCGGCGCGCGCCAATCTGAAGCCTGTTCTTCTGCAGGGCCTTCAGCCCGGCGGCCAACTTTCCATCACGACCGACGTCGAGAACTTTCCGGGCTTTGCCGAAGCTGTTCAGGGCCCCTGGCTGATGGAGCAGATGTCGGCGCAGGCCGAGCATTGCGGGGCCGAGTTCGTCTATGATCTCGCCACCGACGTCGACCTGTCGGTCCGGCCGTTCCGGCTGACGCTGGACGGCGGCACCATCTTCACCTGCGACGCCCTGATCGTCGCGACCGGCGCCCAGGCGCGTTGGCTCGGTATCGAGGCCGAACAGCAGTTCATGGGCCATGGCGTGTCCGCCTGCGCGACCTGCGACGGGTTCTTCTTCCGTGGCAAGCGGGTGATCGTGGTAGGCGGCGGCAACACGGCGGTCGAGGAGGCGCTCTATCTGGCGGGCCTCGCCTCCCATGTGACGCTGATCCACCGTCGCGACACGCTGCGCGCCGAGAAGATCCTGCAGGACCGCCTGTTCGCCCGGCCGAACGTCATGGTCGCCTGGAACTCGATGGTGGTCGACCTGAACGGCACGACCGAACCCAAGGGTGTCACCCACGCGGTGCTGGCTTCCACCCTGGACGGGACCCGCCGGGTCATCGAGGCCGACGGGATGTTCGTCGCCATCGGCCATGACCCTGCGACCAGCCTGTTCAAGGGCAAGCTGGCCATGGACGACGAAGGCTACCTGCTCACCGAGCGCGGGCATACCTTTACGTCGGTGGATGGCGTGTTCGCCGCGGGCGACGTGCAGGACAAGATCTATCGCCAGGCGGTCACCGCAGCCGCATCCGGCTGCATGGCCGCCCTGGATGCCGAGCGCTGGCTGACCGCGCGGGGGATGCACTGAGACGATGGTCGCGCGCCCAACGGTGGACAAGGATCTGTTCAAGAGCGAGGGGCCCGACTGGGACCGGATCAGGATCTTCCACTCGGTAGCCGAGGCTGGAAGCTTCACCAAGGCCGCGGACCGGTTGGGCCTGTCGCAATCCGCGATCAGCCGGCAGATCAGCGCTCTGGAAGAGGAGCTGGGTGCCGCGGTCTTCCACCGGCATGCCCGCGGTCTCGTCCTGACCGAGCAGGGCGAGATTCTGCTGGAAACGGCGCGCGAGATTGCGCGCAAGATGGCCATGACCGTGACAGCGCTGCAGGAGCGGCGCGACGAGCCGGCCGGCCATCTGCGGATCACGACGACGGTGGGCATCGGCACGGTCTGGCTGACCCACCACATGCCTGCCTTCCTCGACCTCTACCCGGAGATCACCGTCTCCTTGATGGTGACCGACGACGACCTAGACCTGGGCATGCGCAGGGCGGACGTGGCGCTGCGGCTGAACCGACCGACCCAAGGCGACCTGATCCAGCGCAAGCTGATGACGTCGCACACGCATCTTTATGCCGCCCCGGGCTATCTCACCCGGCACGGCCTGCCCGAGCGTCCGGAAGACCTGGATCGGCATCGGCTGATCGTCTACGGCGACGATGCACCCGTTCCGTCGCTCAACTGGATCCTGGTGGCCGGGCGCGACGACGACCCCAACATCACCCCGCGCAAGCCGACGCTCACGGTCAACCACGTCTATGGCATGCTGCGCACAGCCGAGGCCGGGCTGGGCCTTGCTTCCCTGCCGGATTATCTCGGAGCACCCAGCAAGAACCTCGTGCGCGTCTTGCCGGACCTCGAAGGGCCGGTATTCACCTGCTATTTCGTCTATCCGGAGGAACTCCGCGCCTCCAAGCGTGTCACCGTGTTCCGCGACTTCCTGCTGGAAAAGGTGGCGGAACAGTCGGTCTGGTAGGATCTGCCGACTTTTTGGTCACAGGTCGACGACCGCATGCAAACTATGCAGGCCACCTATCCTGATCGGGGGTAGCCAAGACGGTGAAACGATATTATCTTCCGCACTGCAACAACGTACCGTCTGGGATGCGTTGTTGGGTCGAGGATTGAGCTAGCTCTCCTTCGACCGGGCCCGGTTCTGCCGGGTTCGACGAACCTCGGTTCGTTTCCCAGGCATTTAGCCTCCCTGATCTACTCGGCCGGGTCGAAAGACCCGGCCACTTTTTTTGTTCTGAGCTGCAGGTAACGTCCGAGCTTATCGGCGGCATTTTGCTCCCCGTCAAGCATGGCGTTCCGACTCCGCAGACGGCAGCCCAACTTTTATCAGATCCCGCAGGAAATTGCTGCAGCGCAACTTGGAACAACCAGCCAATGGCGCCATATTTGCTGCACCGCAGCAAAGTACCGACTTGATCTGCGTCAATGTTCCTTCCAGGTACTTTTGTTCATTGCCCGAACGAACTCGCTTTTACATGAACAACTGCTCCCCTTCCATCCCGCTATAAAGACTAGCGACCTGCTCGGCATAGCCATTGAATAAGCGTGTCGGCACGGAACCAAAGTCGCCGAGAGGCCTTTCATAAGCTTGGCTCCATCGCGGATGCGGCACTTCCGGGTTTACGTTCGCCCAGAACCCGTACTCGCTCGGCCCCAACTCTTCCCAGTAGCTCACCGGACGCTGGTCGGTGAGTGTGATCTTCCGGATCGACTTGATCGACTTGAATCCGTACTTCCACGGCGTGACCAGTCGGATCGGCGCCCCGTTCTGCTTGAGCAGCGGCTTGCCGTACATGCCCGTCGCAATGAAGGCCAAGTCGTTGCCGGCCTCGGCGATCGAGAGACCTTCGATATAAGGCCACGGGTACCAGGACTGCTGCTGGGCAGGCGCCTCGTCCGGGTTCAGGAAGGTCTCGAACCGCACGTACTTGGCGCTGCCCTGCGGCCTGGCCAGGTCCAGCAGTACCTTGAGCGGAAAGCCGCTCCAGGGAACGTCCATCGACCATGCCTCGACGCAGCGGTGGCGATACAGCCGCTCCTCGATCGGCAGCCGGCGCACGATGTCCCCGACATCCATTTCCACCGTCTGTTCGACCATCCCGTCGATCGTGAGCGTCCAGGGCTTGATCGTCAGCGCCTGCGCAGCATCGACGATGTCCTTGCTCCCGCCGAACTCGTAGAAATTGTTGTAGGTCGTCGCCAGCTTCTCCTCAGTGAGCGGCCGATCCAGCGTGAAGGCCGGATTGCGCTCGCCTGGATAGAGTTCCGGCGCGATCAGGCTGCCGGCCTCCTGGGCATGCGCCCGTCCGATGAAGGACAGGCCGATGGTGCCCATTCCCATGCCGGCCAGCAGCTTTCGCCGGTTAGTGACGAGCGCCTCGTCGGTCGCCCGGTGGTCGATGACATCCCAGATCTTGCGCGTGCGCGTCAGCATGGCGGTCCCTTCCTGTTGTTGAGAGATTACGCCAGGAACGTCCGCACGGTCACCTGATCACGAACGTGTGAAGTCCAGATCCTTCGGGAAGCCCACCGGCGTCGCCCGTCCGGACTGCGAGCGCTCGCCGATCCAGGTCGTGGTGTCCTCCCGGCGCTGGCGGCTCCCGGTCTGCCAGACGAACCCGGCCTTCGGGTCGATCGTGGCGATATCGACCACGCTGGCCGAGTGCAGCTTCATCAGTTGCACGCCCTTGCCCCTGGAGAGCAGCTTCAGCTGGTCCAGGGGAAACACCAGCAGGCGCCGATGGCTGCCGAGCACAGCCAGATGGTCGCCCTTGACCGGCACGACCTTCACCAGCTGGTCGCCCTCGTCCAGGTCGACCACCTGCCTGCCCACCTTGGTCGAGGCCACGATGGCCGCCTCGTCCACGACAAAGCCCCGTCCGGCGCGGGTCGCTACGACCAGCTTCCCGCCCGGACGGTGCACGGCGGCGTCGATGATCGGCACCCCTTTGGCCATGTCCACGAACAGCGAGAGCGGCTCCCCTGTCCCCCGCCCGCTCGGCAGCCGGTCCACGGTCAGCGTGAACATCTTCCCGTCCGCCGCGAACACCAGGAGACGGTCGGTCGTCTGCGCTTCCAGGGCGAAGCGTGCGGCATCGCCCTCCTTGTAGCGCTGCTCGGCCAGGTCCAGCTGATGGCCGCGCGCCGTCCGGATCCAGTTGTGCTGGGACAAGAGGATCGTGACGGGGAAGCGCTCGACCTGCGCCTCGAACCGCTCGGGCTCGATCACCGGGGCGGTGCCGAAGGTGGTCCGCCTCGGATCGGCGAACGCCTTCCGCGACGCCTTCACCTCGTCGGCCAGCGCCTTGCGCCGCAGCTTCGGCTCGGCCAGGAGCCTGGTCAGCTTCGCCTTCTCCGCCTCCAGCTGGGCATGCTCCTTGCGGAGATCCATCTCCTCCAGCCGCCGCAGGTTGCGCAGCCGCAAGTTCAAGATCGCTTCGGCCTGGATCTCGCTCAGCTCGAACCGCTTCATCAGCGCCGGCTTCGGCTCGTCCTCCTCGCGGATGATCCGGATGACCTCGTCGATGTCCAGGTAGGCCCTGAGATAGCCTTCCAGGATGTGCAGCCGGTCATCGATCTTGCCGAGCCTGAAGCGCGAGCGACGCTCCAGCACGATCATCCGGTGATCCAGCCAGCACTGCAGGACCTCCGCCAGCCCCATCACCCTGGGCGTGCCGGTCGCATCCAGCACGTTCAGGTTCAAGGACAGCCGTACTTCCAGGTCGGTAGCCCGGAACAGCTGCTCCATCAGGAGCTCCGGCTCGACCGTGCGCGCCCGGGGCACCAGCACGATGCGGACCTGGTCGGTCGACTCGTCGCGAAGGTCGGCCAGCAGCGGCAGCTTCTTGGCCAGCAACTGCTCGGCGATGTCCTCGATCAGGCGGCTCTTCTGCACCTGGTAGGGAATCTGGTCGACGATGATCCGGTATTGCCCGAGCGGCAGCTGCTCGACCTGATAGCGCGCCCGCAGCCGGAACCCGCCACGGCCGGTGGCAACCGCCTGGGCGATGGTGGCCGGGGGGTCAATCAGGATCCCGCCGGTCGGCAGGTCCGGTCCCGGGACGAACCGCATGATCTCCGACGCCGTCGGTAGCGGTGCCTCAGCTGGCCGGTCCAGCATGAACAGAAGGGCATCGCAGAGCTCGCCCACATTGTGCGGCAGGATCGAGGTCGCCATGCCCACGGCGATGCCACTGGCGCCGTTGGCCAGCAGGTTCGGCACGGCTGCCGGCAGGATGACCGGCTCCTCCTCGCTGCCGTCATAGGTCGGCCGGAAATCGACGGTGTCGTCGTCGATGTTCTCCAGCAGCGCCATCGCGTACTTGGTGAGCCGGCTTTCCGTGTAGCGCATCGCGGCCGGGTTATCGCCGTCGATATTGCCGAAGTTCCCCTGCCCTTCCACCAGCGGGTAGCGCTGCGCGAAGTCCTGGGCGAGACGGACCAGCGCATCGTAGACCGACTGGTCGCCGTGCGGGTGGAACTTGCCGATGACGTCGCCGACGACGCGGGCGCATTTCTTGTACCCGCCGGCCGGGTCCAGGCGGAGCTGCAGCATGGCGTAGAGCAGCCGCCGCTGGACCGGCTTCAGCCCGTCGCGGACGTCCGGCAGCGAACGGGACGTGATCGTGGACAGCGCATAGGCCAGGTAGCGCTCGGAGAGCGCCTGGGCGAGCGGGACGGATTCGATGCGGTCGTGGTCGGCGGAGGATCGGTTCATGCTCGAAGACTTCAGGAGGAAAGGGCTCCGCTCTCGCGGATGTCGACGACGATGCGGCCGGTGACACGACCGGCCTCAAGCTAGGCCAGCGCCTCGTTCAGCCGGGAAAGGCCGACCACACGGTGGTCGATGGTGAGCGGCTTGCGTGCGTGGAGCTGCAGGAGCTCTCTCATGTCGAGCCGTGTGCCGACGCTGGTGCCGGTGAGGGTCACGCCGGTGACCGTCAGCCATTCCTGGTCGAGCGGCACCGGATCGGAGACCAAAGCTGCCGCGACGATGCGGCCGCGCGGGCGGATGACCTTCGTCATCGTAGCCCAGGTCGCGGTCGTGGGCGCAAAGTTGATGCAGGCATCGGCCCCGCCGGTCAGGTCGAGGATCGCCTCCGCGGCCCGTTCCGCCGGCACGGCATGGTCTGCCCCGGCCCGCCGCGCCGCATCCAGCTTGTCGGCGCCTACATCGACCGCGACCACGATCGCGCCGGTCCGGGCTGCAAGCTGGACGGCATAGAGCCCAAGCCCGCCACAGCCGAAGATCACGCAGACCGAACCCGGCACGAGCGCCGCCTTCTTCACCCCACCCAGTGCCGTCAGGCCGGCGCACATGAGCGGAGCGCCCGCGAATGCGTCCATGTCCTCACCCAGCACCGCCACGAAGCGCGCATCGGCCAGGACATACTCGGCAAAGGCACCATCGACATCAAAGCCGTGCGCCCGTTGCCCGGTGCAGAAGGATTCGAACCCGCTCAGGCATTCCCGGCAGTGGCCGCACGTATCATGGATCCAGGGCACGCCGACCCTCCTACCGAGCAGGGCTTCCGCCCCTGCCCCGGCCTCGACGATCCGTCCGATCCCCTCGTGGCCGGGGATCAGCGGCAGGCCGCGCCGCTGCGGTACCGTGTGGCCGGCGCAGACATGGACGTCGGTATGGCATAGGCCGCAGGCTTCGATCTGGACCAGGACCTGCCCCACCCTGGGCTCCGGCCTCGGCACGCCCTCGATCTGCAGTGGCGCACCGAACCCGCGCAGCACCGCAGCCCGCATCGTCGCGGCCATCAGCGTTGACCTGGCTGCAGTGGAACAGGACGAGCATGCATGTGAACGATCTTTCCGGCGGGCATCGGCTCGAAGGCGGGAGATGGTGGAAGATCCGCAGGTTCGTCAACCGGAAGGCTGCAGCAGGCCGACCAGGCGCTCGCGCGCCGGCGGGACCGGGCGGTCGACCGCCTCGAACAGACGCTGCTCCAGGAAGTGGCCGGCCAGGCGCAGACCATCCAGCACCTGGGCACGGTCGGGATGGCTGCCGTCCAGTAGGAAGCGCGGCAGCTTGAGGAGCCGGGGTGCCCAGTCCGCCGCCGCCTCGTACGAGACTGCGCTGCCGGTTCGCGGGGAGACGTAGTCCAGATCCTCCGTGACACCGGTCACGGCGCAGCGGTCGAGCGACAGGCCGAACCCGGTCTCCGCCAGCAGGACCAGCTCGAACCGGACATAGTGGCCAAGCCAGGCATCGTCATCGCAGAGTGCATCGGCGAGCTGGACGGTTGCGGCATAGAGGCCCGGATGCGGATCGCGCTCGGCCGTGCCCTGGTCGAGCAGCGCCATGGCCGAGGAAAGGCCGGCCAGCGCCAAGGGTGTGTCCAGCACGTCGGCAGCGTGGGTGCGGATCGCCTCGCCCTTCAGGTTGCCGAGCTGCTCGGCCATTCTGGCATGCCAATGGAGATCCAGCCGGTTGCCGGGCTGCCACAGATGGGCATTCGCCCGGGCGCCGCCACCCTGGACGAGACCGGCATGACGCCCGTGCTGGAAGGTGAAGGCGTGCACGACGAGGCCAGCCTCGCCATGGCGCCGCCTCGTCAGCACGAAGCCTTCGTCCTGCCATTCCAAGGGATCATCCCCGGCTGTCGAGCCCCATCTCCCGATAGCGCTCGGGATCGTCAGTCCATTCGCGGACCTTCACGAACAGGAACAGGTGGACACGGGCATCCAGCAGCTTTTCCAGGTCCTGGCGCGCTGCCTGGCCGATCGCCTTGATCCGGGTGCCGCCCTTGCCCAGCACGATCGCCTTCTGGCTGTCGCGCAGCACGTAGACCACCTGGTCGATACGGACTTCCTTGCCGTCCTCGCTTTCCAGGTACTGCTCGGTCTCGACCGTGATGCTGTAGGGCAGTTCGTCCTGCAGTTGCAGGAAGACCTTCTCCCGCGTGATCTCGGCGGCCAAAGCCCGGTCCGACAGGTCGGACAACTGGTCTTCCGGGTAGAGCCACACACCTTCCGGCAAAGCCTTGGCCACGGCCGCCAGCAGGTCGGCGCAACCGTCGCCCTTGAGCGCCGAGACGATGAAGGTCTCCTCGAACGGCACGACCTTGTTGGCTTCCGCGATCAGCGGCAGCGCCTTGTCCCGGCGCACCGCGTCGATCTTGTTGATCACCAGCCAGGCACGTCGCTGCCGGCCGGCCAGGCCCTCGAGCACCGCCCGCGCCTGGGCGTTCAGACCCTTGTCGGCATCCAGCACGAACAGGACGAGATCGGCATCGTCCACCCCGTCCCAGGCCGCCTGCACCATGGCGCGCTCCAGGGCACGCTTGGCCCCGGCGAAGATGCCTGGCGTGTCAACGAACAGGACCTGGGACTCGTCGACGGTCGTGATCCCGATCACCCGCCGCCTGGTCGTCTGCGCCTTCGGCGTGACGATCGAGACCTTGTGGCCGACCAGATGGTTCAGGAGCGTGGACTTGCCGGCGTTCGGTGCACCGGCGAGCGCCACGAAGCCGCAGCGGGTGGCCGATTCGGTGCTTGGATCGGTCATGATTGGGTACCGGCGAGTTGGTCGAGCATGAGCCGTGCCGCGGCCTGTTCGGCCGCCCGCTTGGAATGGCCGGACGCGGCGACGGCCGCCCTGTCCGTGACGCTGACGCTCACCACGAAGGTGGGAGCATGCGGCGGGCCTTCAGTGGAGATCACCGTATAGATCGGCCGATCCGCGGCCCTGGCCTGCGCCCATTCCTGCAGCGCGGTCTTCGGGTCGCGGCTGGGCAGGCCGGCGCTGGCCACGAGTGGCTGCCAGTGCCGCCGGACGAAGGCTTCGGCCGGGGACCAGCCGCCATCCAGGTAGATGGCGCCGATCAGTGCCTCCACCGTGTCGGCCAGGATCGCCGGGTTGTCCCGGCCACCACCGTCCTCCTCGCTCTTGGCGACCACCAGCCAGCGGCCCACGCCCAGCTTCTGCGCAATCGTGGCGAGCGTCTCGCGCCGCACCAGTCCGTCCTGGCGCAGGGCCAGCGTGCCCTCGGAATCGTTGCGGAAATGC
Organism: Geminicoccus sp.; assembly: GCF_036263595.1. Taxonomy (NCBI): domain Bacteria; kingdom Pseudomonadati; phylum Pseudomonadota; class Alphaproteobacteria; order Geminicoccales; family Geminicoccaceae; genus Geminicoccus; species Geminicoccus sp. The sequence continues at coordinate 12,645 of NZ_DATAGQ010000110.1, forward strand.
TCGATCAGCATGTGCGCCGCGACCAGGCCCAGGACCCGGTCGCCCAGGAACTCCAGCCGCTCGTTCGAGCGGCGCTCGCGCCGACGGCCGGTCGGCCGGCGGACGGCGCTCGCATGGGTGAGGGCCTCGTGCAGGAGCTGGCGGTCGCGGAACCGGTGGCCGAGGATGGCTTCGATGTCGTCCGGCGCCGGCTCCACGACCGGCATCGCGGGCGCAATGTCGTCGGTCAACGGATCGTACTGAACAACCGATCGAACCGGGTCGAGAACGGCCATGCCCAAGGCTCCAGGATGCCGGCGGAACCGTCGGTGGAGAAGAACAGGATCTCGGCCCGGCCGACCAGGTTTTCGACGGGGACGTAGCCGAGGCTGGGATCCCGGCTGTCCTGCGAGTTGTCGCGGTTGTCGCCCATCATGAACACATGGTCCGGCGGGACCTCGAATTCACGGGTGTCGTCCATGGGCCCGTCGGGATAGCGGTCGAGGATCTCGTGCACCCGCCCGCCCGGCAGGGTTTCCCGGAACATCGGCACGCTGCCTTCGTTCAGGTCATTGAACGTCCCGGCCGGATCCTGTGGCACTTCCTCGCCGTTGATGTAGAGCCGGCCGCTGCGCATCTGGATGCGGTCACCCGGCAGCCCGATCACCCGCTTGATGTAGTCGACGTTCTCGCCAGGGCGCTTGAACACGGCCACGTCGCCGCGCTCGGGCAGGCTGCCGAACACCCGGCCCTGGATCGGGACGATGCCCCACGGGAACGACCAGCGGCTGTAGCCGTAGGCGTACTTGCTGACGAACAGATAGTCGCCGACCAGCAGCGTCGGCTTCATCGAGCCCGACGGAATGTTGAACGGCTCGAACAGGAAGGTGCGCACGACCACGGCGATCAGGATCGCGTAGACGAGCGTCTTGACGGTTTCCACCGCCGAGGAGGACTTGCGCTTATCCAGCGCGACGTGATCGGGCATCAGTGGATCGGGCTCGGGCCATGGAAGGAAGTGACAAGGTCGAGGATCCGGCCGTCCCAGCCGACAAACCACACCCTATCGAAACGTTGGTCTGGAAGACCTGACGCGCCTTCATAAAGCAAGGACTTTTGCCATGCCCGACGATCAACTTCCAGCGCTCAGGCGGCAGGCTCGGCGGAAATGAGCGCAATGGCCTGTGCCAGCGGCGGCTCGTCGGTCAGGGTGAGTTCCACATGGGGACGCATGCCGGGCGGCGTCATCTCGGCCAGGCGCTCGGCCGCACGGCCGGTCAGGCGCACCACCGGCTTGCCGCCGGGCAGGTTCTCCACCCCGATCTCCCGCCAGGACACGCCGCGCGCCAGGCCCGTCCCCAGTGCCTTGGCGACCGCCTCCTTGGCGGCATAGCGCTTGGCATAGGTCTCCGCGCGCCGCAGCCGCCGGTCCGCCTTGTTCCGCTCGGTCTCGGTGAAGCAGCGCTGGGTGAACCGGTCGCCGAAGCGGGCCAGCGTCTTCTCGATCCGCCGGATGTCGATCAGGTCGGTACCCATGCCCAGGATCATAGGGTCAGCCCGCGCGCCTCGTCCATCAGCCGGCGCATCTCGCCGATCGAGGCGTGCCAGCCACGGAACAACGCCTCGCCGACCAGGAAGTGGCCGATGTTCAGCTCGACCATCGCCGGCAGCCGCGCGATCGGCGCTACGGTCGCGTAGTCGAGCCCATGGCCGGCATGGCATTCCAGGCCGAGCTCGATCGTCAGCCTGGCCGCCGCCTCGATCCGCTCCAGCTCGCGCTGCCGCTCCGCTCCTTCCGCCTCGCAATAGGTGCCGGTATGCAGCTCGACGATGTCCGCGCCGACCTTGGAGGCAGCGAGGAGCTGCCTGGGATCGGGATCGACGAACAGCGACACGCGAATACCGGCATCCTTCAGCTTCGCGACGAACGGCGTCATCCGCTCTTCCTGCCCGGCTACCGCCAGCCCGTGCTCGGTCGTCCGCTCCTCGCGGCGCTCCGGCACCAGGCAGGCCGCATGCGGCAGGACGCGCAGCGCGATCCCCAGCATCTCCTCGGTGACGCCCATCTCCAGGTTCAGCGGCAGGTCGATCTCGCTCTTGAGCCGGTCGACATCGTGGTCGCGGATATGGCGACGGTCCTCGCGCAGATGGGCCGTGATCCCGTCGCCGCCGGCGTCGCGGATCATCGCGGCGGCGCGCAGCGGGTCCGGATGGGCGCCACCTCGCGCATTCCTGACCGTCGCCACGTGATCGACGTTCACCCCGAGCCGCAACCGCCGCGCCATGATCCGCTCCACCGCTTCATCGCGGCGTCGGTTTAGTCCCTGGCGGCGCCATCGGCGAGCATCTTTGCCGCCGTCAGCCGGGATAGTCCGGATCAGCGTTGAACGGATACGGACCCTCGGCCAGGTCGACATAGACGGTGTGGCTGACCAGACCGCTCCCGTCGATCCAGTGATGCAGCTGGAAGGCGGGCGGCTCCATCACGAAGCCCGCGGCCGATCCCGGCCGAAGATCGAGATCGACCTGATGGACCACCGATGGGGCGATGCTGGCGATGGTGCCGGCAAACCGCATGGTCATCGGACGGTGATGGTGGCCGCAGACCACGCGCTCGACCTGGGGGTGGCGGGCCACCACCGCGGCCAGCCGCTCGGGATGGCGCAGCCCGATCTCGTCCATGTGGCCGATGCCGGACGTGAAGGGCGGGTGATGCATCGCCAGGATCGTGGGCTTGCCCGGCTGCTCGGCCAGGCGCGCCTCCAGCCAGCCGAGGCTGGCAGCGTCCAGCTCGCCATGGCCGTGGCCCGGCACCACCGTGTCGAGCATGACGATCCGCACCGGAAAGTCCTCGACCACATGATGCAGCAGGGAACCGTCCAGCCGGCCCAGATGGCGCGGCAGGATCGCTTGCAGGTTTTCGCGCCGATCATGGTTGCCGGGCACCACGAGCACCGGCGGCGCCAGCCTTTCCAGCATCCCGGCCAGGAGGCGGTACTCCTCCTCGCGGCCGCAATCCGTGAGGTCGCCGGTGACGATGATCACGTCCGGCTGGGGCTGGAGCGAGGCGACGCGGTCAATGGCACGGGCGACCATGGAATTGGTCGCAACCCGCCCGTAGGCCAGCCGGCCGTTCGGGACCACGTGGAGATCGGTGAGCTGGCAGATCAGCAAGTCGAGGCTCCTGGTGCGCTCAGGACAGGTCGAAGCGTCGTCCGCTTAGGACCTGGTGCACGACAGGATGGTGACAGCCGGGCCGGGAGAAGACGAGAGCCTGCTCAGCTCCGCCGTGGTGCCGGCCGGCGGAACGCCAGCGCCTCGGCGATCTGCGCCTTGCGCACGATGTCGCTGCCGTCCAGGTCGGCGATCGTGCGGGCCACCCGTACGACCCGGTGCCAGCTGCGCGCGGTCAGGTGCAGGTGCTTGGCCGCCCGCTCCAGCAGCTGGCGGGCGGTCGGCTCCAATGGCGCGATCTCGTCCAGGATTTCGCCTTGCGCCTCGGCATTGGTCCGAAGCTCCGGCCGCCCGGCCCTTGCGAACCGCTCCGACTGGATCTCGCGTGCCGCCGCCACCCGGGCCGCCACCGTGGCGCTGTCGTCGGTGGGTGCGGGCAGCATCAGGTCGGACGGCTGCACCGCCGGCACCTCCACCACCAGGTCGATCCGGTCGAACAGCGGGCCGGAGATCCGGGACATGTAGTCGTCGGCGCAGCGCGGCGCCTTGGCACACTGCAGCTCGCGCGTGCCCAGATGGCCGCAGCGGCACGGGTTCATCGCCGCGACCAGCTGGAACCTTGCGGGGTAGGTCGCATGCGCCGCTGCCCGCGGTACGGTGATCTGCCCGGTCTCCAGCGGCTGGCGGAGCGCGTCCAGCACGTTGCGCTGGAACTCCGGCCTTAGGTAGCAAATGCACCTATAGCCGAAACGCTGGGAGTTCGGCTGTGGGCGTGTCCTGTTGGGCTACACATCGGAAGATTGCCGAGGCATGCTGCGATCATGCTGCGGCTGATTCTATCACGCGTCGTCCTTTACGGGATTTGGCTCCTCTCCGGCTGCTGGACGGTAGTCAGGATCGTGTTTGACATGATCGGCTACGCGACGGTGCCTGGAGATATCCCAGTTGCCCAAGACATGGCTGGGCAAATTATCCGCTGGTTCCTTACGGTGCCTTGGTGGGTGCCCGCCATTATGTTTGTGGCGATGACGGTTGCGGTCATTTGGATCGCAGTCCGCCAAACCTGGATGCTGACTGGCCGTGAGGCTGCCCAGAAACGGGCCGAGGAAAAGGAGCGTAAGCAAGCTATCGCTGAGTGTGTGTCTGACGAGAATTTTCAGGGCGAACTTGAGGAAGTTAGGCGCAGTGTCTCTGAAAGATTGGGCCTCTTCAGAGAAGAACTGCGTACGATGCGGGCTGATCTCTCGTCCGGCAAGATAGACCGACCTGCTGCTGGTGCAATAATAAATAGACTCACCGACGATGCAAAAGAGTATGGCGAGAACCTAATCGAAGGACCATTCGGTGATGCGTTGTTGTTCTCTCCATATGGAGAGGAGAAAGCGAGGCTACTTAGACATTATGAAGTAGGCGATTATCATGAGGGTTCTACGCACGTTTCATTTTTGGATGCTACGCTCGAAAACACTCTGAACAAGAGGGAAAAGTACGTTAACAAGACACTGGATGAAGCGATAGCCAACTATCAGAGAGAGCGCCAGAAGCTGTTGCAAGCATTCTATCTGTCCAGGCGTGATGGAAAGCTACTTGCTCGGCTCCGCAAGCTGACCGGTGGATCAGCTTAATCCAGATCTATCCGTGCTGCCCCCATCGCCTTGAGGCACTGTACGAAGAACACGGCCGAGAACCCACCACGGCTGATCTTGGTCCTCACGTTCTGCGAGTTCTCCGTTACGCCGATCTCGGCGAGCTTTGCTACTAGTTGGTCGTAGGTCATGTTGCGCCGCTTCATCTCGGCCTTGAGCATGCCCTTGACCAAATCAAGCCATTCTTGGTCGTGCATCGTTTTGCCTCGGTTGCGTTCACAAACGCATCGTATCCGTAACGAACAGCGTTGACAACGTAGGCTAGTGTAGCCATATTCGTAACGGAAGTTACGGATACGATGCAGATGGCCCAACACTTCCTCCTCTCCGCCGCAGCCCGCACCCTCTCGCTGGTGCGCGTGGCGCGGATGACCGACGAGGAAGCCTATGACGTGTTCCGCAAGCTTCGTTGGCAGGACACCAAGGGCGAGGCCGTCTGCCCGCGCTGCGAGTGCGTGGCGTGCTACGAGTTCAAGACGCGCCGCATCTTCAAGTGCAAGGCGTGCCTGCATCAGTTCACCGTCACGTCCTCCACCATCTTCGCCAGCCGCAAGCTGCCGATCCGTACCTACCTGCTCGCCATTGCGATCAGCGTGAACGCGGTGAAGGGCCTGAGCGCCTTGCAGCTCGGCCGTGACCTGGATGTGCAGTACAAGACGGCCTTCGTCATGGCGCACAAGATCCGCGAGAGCATGAGTGCGGACCAGGACCGCTACCGCCCGCAGGGTGAGGTCGAGATCGACGGCTGCTATGTCGGCGGTCACATCCGGCAGGCCAACAGGAAGGCGGATCGCAAGGACCGCCGTCTGGCCCAGCACCAGACCGGCAAGCGCCGCGTCGTGGTTGTCATGCGCGAACGCAACGGCCGGACGCTGCCGTTCGTGGTCCGCAGCGAGGAAGAGGCGGTGTCGACCATCGCCCGTCGCGTGCAGGCTGGCTCGACCGTGCATGCCGACGAAGCGGCGTCATGGGACGCGCTGCATGCTCGCTTTGCCATGAAGCGGATCAACCATCTGGTGGCGTTCTCGGATGAAGGCTCCTGCACCAATCAGGCCGAGAGCTTCTTCAGCCGCCTGCGCCGCGCCGAGTACGGCCAGCACCACCACATCAGCGGGCCGTACCTGCGCTTCTATGCTGGTGAGGCGGCGTGGAAGGAAGACATGCGCCGGGAGAGCAACGGCGTGCAGTTGGAGCGGGCTACGGTCGGTGCGCTGAGCCACGGCAAGAGCCGGAACTGGTGCGGGTACTGGCAGCGATCGGCCTGATCGTGACGTCTCAACTCCCGCGAGAATGTCTTAGTTGTCAATATACAGGTTGCCGAGACTCGCCCCCGCGCTTACGTTCCGATCACCTACGCAATCTCAGCGGGAGGAGGCGGCCATGGTTGATGTAGAAGAACGTGATCTGATCGAACAGCTTGGGGCCAGCCCACGGGAGATTGCTCGACAGATAGAGGAGTACAGGCAAGCGGCTTCTGTACTCTCGTCGAACCACCCGAGGCTGATCAATACGCACCCAATGCAGTGGATTGCCGTCTATCGCGGCAGAGTTGCCGCAAGCGCCACTGACATGAAATCGCTCATGACAAAGCTGAAAGAGGAAGATATACCGGCGTCGGAGGCGATAGTTCGCTTTATCGACACGGAAGAAAGAACATTAATCCTCTAGGTACAATAACGGGTCGGTTTGGCGACACAACAACCGCACCGTATATTGAGGCTTATGTGACGATCCCGGGCTCAGGGTCCGGGGACCAGTTTCTTTTTTAGTTGATACTGGCGCGGATGGCTCTGTGCTAATGCCGGCAGATGCTGCTCGCTTGTCTCTCGACTACAGCAAACTTACTCAAACTGCTATTTCTACTGGCATAGGTGGCCAAAGCAGTGATTTCGTAGCGCCTGCTATGATCGCGTTCAGCGCGCCAGGAACTCCTCTGTTCCTATATCAAGTATATTTGAGAATCATGAGGAAGACAGAGCACAACGAAGATATACCTTCTCTCCTCGGCCGTGATATCATCGGCAGGTGGAGGATTGTTTTTGACAAACCACACAATGTCGTAAGTGCGGATGTCATAAGTGCTGATGCATCCCTGTAGGCCCGTCCTGAAGAACTAGCCGATAACCCCGGTACAGGTTGCCGGTATTTAACGCCTCCACCGTCCCATTGTCTCTCATCTTGCCCAAGCAAGCGCCGATGCGCTTGCGAATCGTGGCGAAGGTAGCGTCATCCGTCCGTAGCTTGCGCGCCTCAAGCCACTGCTCCGTAAGCTCTCGCGTCGTTACCAGATCGCCCGACCTCAGCCGCTCCAGCACGAACCGCGTCACATGCCCTCGCTTCGCCCTGTGCTTGGTCGCATAGCGCTTGATGGCCGCTGGCGTGGTCTCTGGATCGAATAGGCGCACCGTAGCGTCTAGATGGTCGATATCGCACGTCACCTTGCGGAGATCGGCCTCAAGCTGCTTGCGGACGTTCACAAGCTGCTCACGCTTCTGGAGCAGGCCCGCAATCGTGTTCGGTCGTTCGCCCTTGGGCAGTTCGGCAAGGTCGCTCATGGTAGCCTCCACTGGTCAGTGATCCGCCAGCCAACCGCCATCGGCCCGTAGAACGTGCGCTCGACCAGCTCGCGCTTGGCATAGCTTCTCAGGGCTTCCTCAACCCGCACAGCCAGGCGCATCACAGCATCACGATCGAACGGGTTCAGCTTCAGCCGCAGCATCATGGCTCGCGTGACCTCGTGCGTGGTCATCGGCTGGTCGGCACAGCGCACGACCTCAAGCAGGCTACGGGCGAAGACGCGGCGCTTTATGCACACGTCGGGGTGGCGGTTGGCCATGGATGGAAGTGTAGCGGGGAAGCCACACAAACGGCATTCGGCACGAGGTGTGTTTGCTACCTAATACTGTGGAACTCCGGCAACTCGTCCAGGAACAAGACACCCTTGTGCGCCAGGCTGATCTCGCCCGGCCGCGCGTTGCTGCCGCCCCCCACCAGCGCCGCCATCGAGCTGCCGTGATGCGGGCTGCGGAACGGCCGCCGCCGGGTCAGCCTGCCGCCCTCCAGCCGCCCCGCGATCGACGCGATCATGCTGACCTCCAGCACTTCGGCCGGGTCGAGCGGCGGCATGATCCCGGGCAGCCGAGCCGCCAGCATCGACTTGCCCGAGCCGGGCGGCCCGCTCATCAGCAGGTGATGGTGCCCGGCCACCGCGACCTCGATCGCCCGCTTGGCGGTCTCCTGGCCCTTCACGTCCTTCAGGTCGGGATAGCCACCTTCCTCGCTCGCGAGCGCCGGCTCGGGCGGCGGCAGCCGGTGGACGCCGCGCAGGTGGTTGATCAGCGAGGAGAGCGACGGTGCCGCCACTACCTCGATCTCGCTGGCAAGCCATGCCGCCTCGCCGCCGCAGTCGCCCGGGCAGATCATCGCGAGCTTGCGCTCGCTGGCGGCCAGGGCTGCCGGCAGGACCCCTTGCACCGCGCGGATCGCCCCATCCAGCGCCAGTTCCCCCAGCACCAGGTGCCCCTCGATCGCCGCCGGCGGCAGCAGGCCCAGCACGACCATCAGCCCGAGCGCGATCGGCAGGTCGAAATGGCTGCCTTCCTTGGCAAGGTCGGCCGGTGCGAGGTTGATCACGATCCTCTTTGGCGGCAGCGAGATCCCGAGCGTCCCCAGCGCGCCCCTCACCCGCTCGCGGCTTTCCGCCAGCGCCTTGTCCGGCAGCCCCACCAGCGTGAAGGCCGGCATGCCGCTGGCCAGCTGCACCTCCACATCGACGTCCCGCACCTCCAGCCCCGCGAACGCCACGGTCCGCACCCGCGCCATGGTGGTGGTCGCCGCCATCGGGATCTCCTGCTCGGTGAGGAGGACGTAATGGCACAGGACGGGGACATATTTCTACCTTAAGTTGATCTAGCGAACCAGCTTGCGCCTTTCTCATCACTTGGTTTGGTCGGGCCGGACCCGGCCATGACAACAGGGTGGTAAGGCGGGAGGGTGGTGCGCCGGTGTCAGGCGTCCGGCTTGCCAGATGACTTGAGGCTTGCACCTATCCTCCTCTCTCCCGCCGCCTGAGCACCACCCAGGCCACCGCCCCGCCCACCGTCGCCACCACGAACAGCACGCCCAGCGCCGCGATCGCGGGGGAGAGCCCGAAGCGCATCCGCGAGCCGATCTCGGCCGGCAATGTGTAGTCGCCGCCGATGGCGAACACGGTCGTGTTGTAGTTCTCGAAGGACTGCAGGAACGCGATCCCGCCTGCCGCCAGCACGGTCGGCCACAGGAACGGCAGGGTGATCCGGCGGAACACGAAGGCAGGGTTGGCACCGAGGTCGAGGGCTGCCTCGTCCAGGGTCGGGTCGTAGCGGGCGAGACGCGCCAGGAACATCAGCATGCAGTAGGAGGTGATGAAGCTGGCTTGCGCGAGCGTGGCGAGTGTCAGGCCGGCGCCGATGCCGACCGGGCTCCAGAAGATCAGCGTGGACAGGCCCAGGATCAGGCCAGGTGTGAGGATCGGGCTCACCATGACGGCGTAGAGCAGGTTGGTGGCCTTGCCTTCCAGCCGGGACAGGATCGCCGCCCCTGCCAGGCCACAGGGGATCGCGATGGCGATGACGCCGGCTGCCACAAGGAAGGAATGCAGCACGCCCGTGCCGAGCCTGGCATCGGTGAACAGCGCGGCGAACCAGTGAAGCGTGAAGCCCTGCCAGCGGGTCACCGAGGGCTGCGGGTAGGCGTTGAAGGCGGCTGCCATCATCACGAGCAATGGTGCGGCCAGGTAGAGGAAGAACAGGACGAGATAGGCATCCAGCAGCGTGCGGCTGGCGCGTCCGGCGTTCATCGGGCGATCTCCCGCAAGGAGACGCGCATCACCTTCATGACGAGCAACACGAAGGCGAGGCAGGCGATCAACAGCGTGACGGCATAGGCGGCGCCGACATTCCACTGGTTGGCCTCATAGAACTGCCGGTAAACGAGCTGGGTGAACCAGTCGCCGCCGACGCCCCGGCTCATGATCCAGGGCACGGCATAGGAGCCGGCCGCCAGCATGAACACCATGATGCAGCCGATGGCGATGCCCGGCCGGCTGTGCGGGATCACCACGCGGCGGTGGATCTGCGGGATGCTCGCACCCAGGTCGCGCGCTGCCTCGACCTGGGACCGGTCCAGCGTTTCCATGGAGTTCAGCATCGGGAACACCATGAACAGCACGTAGGTGTAGACCATGGTGATGAAGACGCCGGAGCCCGTTTCGACGAAGGGCACGCCCGGCATGCCCAGGGCCTGGAGCAGCGTGTTCACCACCCCTTCCCGGTCGAGCAGGATCAGCCAGGCGAAGATGCGGAGCAGTTCGTTCACGGCATAGGGCACGATCAGGCCCATCAGCAGGATCGGCCCGCGCAGGCCGGGACCTGCCGTCGCCACCGCCCAGGCCACGGGATAGCAGACCACGAAGGCGATCAGCGTCACGGCCAGCGAGGCCGCCAGCGTCCAAAGGAAGATGCGCAGGTGCAGCCCGCTCATGCGCACGTAATTGGTCAGGCCCCAGGCGCGCACGGGTGCGGTGTCCAGTGTTTCCAGGCGCTGGATCTCGGCCTCGACGGCGGCAAGCTCCGTGTCACGCTCGGGCGACGGGTCCTCCAGCGACAATTCGGCCTGGCGGATCCAGGCCTGGTCGAGCTTCTGGACGGCATCCTGCGCGTCGGCCGGCTGCTCTTCCCACCAGAGCGAGCGCTCGATCATGGTGGCCTGGGGCAGGACGATCAGGCCCAGCACCCAGAAGGCGGCAAGAAAACAGGCGATCGTGGCCGGGACGATGCCCAGCTTCTGGAAGAGCTTGCGCATGAGGTATCCGGCGGCCATGCGGACAGGCCCGGACCATGCCGGGCCTGTCCGCCGAAGCGACGTCGATCAGGCGTTGGTGAACTTCTCGACGTACTCGGTGCGCAAGGCCGCGAAGAACGGCGTCTGCGGCGGCCACCACCACAGATTGTCGATCGCCGCCTGGTCCGGATAGGCCATGGCGAACGCCGCCTTGTTCTCCTCGCTCAGGTGCTGGTCGGCACCCACGGCGCAGGAATTGTAGCCGGTATTGTTGGAGAAGATGCCACCGGCCTCGGGGCTCAGCATGAAGTCGATGAAGGCATAGGCCTGCTCGACATTCTCCGCACCGGCCGGGATGCCGATCGTGTCGGTCCAGGCAAGGCCGCCCTCCTTCGGCATGGAGTAGCGCCACTTGGAGCCGTTGTTGCGGTTCAGGAGAATGCCGGTCGTGTCCCAGGTCTGGCCGATCGTGCAGCCGGCATCGGTGAACGCCGAGGTCGCCTCGGTGGCATTGTTCCAGTAGGCGCAGATGATCGGCTTGCGCGCGATCGCCCAGTCGGTGACCTCGCTGAACACGCGCCGGCTGTCCGCCTCGGACTTCACCAGGTCCATGCCCCGGTCCGACTTCACTTCGCCGGTGCTGTCGAGATAGAGGGCAAGGCCCACCAGCACCGACTTCTGGCGCATGGCGACCTGCTTGGTCAGCCCTTCCTTCCACATGTCGCCATAGGAAAGCTCGCCGTACTTCAGGTCCGGGTGCTTCTCCGAGTCCCAGGTGATCGCCTCGGTGCCCCAGTCGAACGGGATCAGGTGGCGCTTGCCGCGATGGGTGGCGCCCAGGCGGACGGAGCTCTTGTAGATCGAGGGGATGACCTGCTCGACCTTGAACTTGGTCTCGTCGATGGGGGCGAGCAGACCGTCCTTGTAATAGTTCGGCCCGGTGTCGACCGAGGGGAACACGATGTCGAAGCCCTTGCCGCCCGACGCCCGCAGCTTGTTCTCCAGCTCGTCGTTCGAGCCGTAGGTGGAGAGCTGGACCTGGATGCCGGTCTGGTCGGTGAACTTCTTGGCGAGGCCACCTTCGTTGAAGGTCTGCACGTAGTCGCCCCAGGCGAACACGTTGACCGTGCCGGAGCTGGCACGTGCCTTGCTCCCAGCGAATGGCGCAGCGACGAGCGCGGCACCGCCCGCGGCGGCGGCGCCGAGCAGCGTGCGGCGGCGGAACATGGCGGCGGCTTGGCCAGTCCTATTGGTCTCAGACATGCATGATCTTTCGGCTATGCCCCGGGTGGAGCCCGCGCTGCCGGTGCCACGGCGCAGCGTCAGCCGTATGGCAGAAGCGAGGCGGAACGGTGACGGCGCCTGGGGAAAACCCTTGACGACCACCATAGTGGATGACATCCATCATCCAGGAGCGCCTCAGTAGACCAGCAAGACGATGATCCAATGTTCACCGTCGTGGCTGGACTATCGGGCCATGCTCGCGCGCTTCCTCGAAGTCATGGCGGAACATGCAGCCTGCGGGCGCAAGTTCCGGCCAAGCATCTTCTGCTTCTGATTCTGGTCGATGGGAGTCGGAAAGGATGCAGCGTTCGCCGCTCGAACCTTCGCTCTGGTACGCGACGGCGCCACCGGCGCCGCCGACCGATCCCATCGACGGCGAAGTGACGGCCGATGTCTGCGTGGTCGGCGGCGGCTATACCGGCCTGTCGACGGCGCTGCATCTCGCCGAGAAGGGCGTGCGGGTCGTCCTCCTGGAAGCCAAGGAGATCGGCTTTGGCGGCTCCGGCCGCAATGCCGGCCACTGCACGCCGACCTTCCACTTCTATTCGATCCCGACCGTGCGCAAGATGCTGGGCCCGGTCTATGGCGAGCGCCTGGTGCAGCGGCAGACAAACGCCACCAATCTCGCCTTCGACATCATCCGCCGCTACGGCATCGACTGCGAGGGCGTGCAGAACGGCTACCTGATGGTCGCCCATGCACCCTCCAAGGTGAAGGTGCTTGAAGAAAAGCAGCGCACCTATGCGTCCGCGGGCAAGACCACGCATCTGCTGGACAAGGCCGAGACGGAGCGGCTGACCGGTTCGCCCCGCTACTACGGTGCCTGGCTGCATCCCGAAGGCGGCCATCTCAACCCCCTGGCCTATGCCCGCGGCCTGGCACGCGCGGTCATCTCGCAGGGCGGTGTCATCCACACCTACTCGCCCGTGAGGGGCATCGAGACTGCAGGCAAGCGCTGGCGCGTCGTGACGCCCACCGGGGCGGTCACGGCCGACAAGGTGGTGTGCGGCACCGGCGCCTATACTGACGGCTACTGGCCCGGCCTCGACAAGACCTTCACCATCCTCTCCGTCGCCATCCTCGCGACGCAGCCGCTCTCGGACAATGTCCGCAAGACAGTGGCGCCTGAGAACCACACGGTCGTCGAGACCCGCGACGACCCGATGATCTACAAGTACAACAAGGACGGCCGCTTGGTCACCTCGGTGTTTGTCGAGGGGCGACGCGGGGACGACCACGACTACACGAAGAAGCTGACGGCCGAGAAGCTGAAGTGGATCCTGCCGCAGCTGAGCGAGGTCGACTTCCAGTACTACTGGACCGGCGACCTCGACATGCAGCCCAAGACCTTCCCTCGCCTGTTCGAGCTGGCGCCTGGCATCGTGGCTTCGCTCGGCTACTCCGGCCGTGGCGTCCCCACGGGCACCATGATGGGCACCGTGCTGTCGGAATGGGCGATGGGGGTGCCCAAGGAGGACCTGGCGCTGCCGCTGGAGCCGCTGGAAGCGGCGCCGCTCTATATGAAGTTCGTCCCGCGCCTGTTCCTGTCCGTCACGCGTGCCCGCGATCAGTGGGTCGCCAGGCGTGAGGGCGTGAACCCTCCGCCCTACTGACCGGCCGGAGGAAGTCCCATGCCCGCCAGCGGCCGGATGGAGCCCAGGACCATCGACTACTCGGACGTCTCGTTCGACGTGCTGGGCGATCTGCTGAGCTTCTATGCACGCAGCATGAGCATCGCGCTCAACCGCGACTACGACCAGGCGATCAGCCAGGTCGAGCTGGCGCACGGCACCGGCAAGGTCTCGGTGCTGCTGATGGTGCATGCCAACCCCGGCATCCGCCCCTCGGTAATCGCCCACTTCATCCAGCGCGACCGCTCCGCGATGGCGCGGCTGCTCGAGCAGATGAAGGGCCATGGGCTGATCGAGCACAAGATCGACGCCGAGGAGCGCCGTGCCCACGAGCTCTATCTCACGCCCAAGGGCGAGAAGCTGGTGGACCAGGTGCGCCGGATCGCGCGCGAGCAGTCCGACCGCTTCTTCGGCGTCCTCGACAAGGGCGATCAGGCCCAGCTCCTGCGCATCCTGAAGCGGCTCTACGAGCACCATGTCTCGCCCCTGCCCAACCGACACGGCAACCCGTCGGAGGCCGCGGCTTGAAGGGAATGTCATGAGCAACGAGCGCGTCGTCCTGATTTCGGGCGGCAATCGCGGCATCGGTGCCGCCACCGCCCGGGAACTGGCGTCGAACGGCTGGAACGTCTCGATCGGCGTCCGCCGGCCGGACAGCGTGCCGGACGACCTGCGCGAGCGCTGCCACGTCCAGGCCTACGATGCTGCGGACAGGCAGAGCGAGGCTGCCTGGGTCGAGGCGGTGGCAGGACGCCATAGCCGGATCGATGCAGTGGTCGCCAATGCCGGGATCATGATCCCCAAGACCGTGATCGAGGCCGACGATTCGGATCTCGACGCCCTGCTCGACATCAACGTCAAGGCGCCGCTCCGCCTCGCCCGGGCTGCCTGGCCCTACCTCGTCGCATCCGGCCGCGGCCGCGTCGCGACGGTCGTGTCCCTTTCGGGCAAGCGGGTGAAGACCGCGCAGTCCGGCCTCTACTCGGTCAGCAAGTTCGCAGCGTTGGCCCTCTCCCATGCCATCCGCCAGGCCGGGTGGGACCACGGGATCCGCTCGGTCGCGATCTGCCCGGGTTTCGTGGCGACCGACATGGCCTTCAGCGTCACCGACAAGGCCGCGAACGAGATGACCGACCCAAAGGACATCGCGCGGATCGTGGCGTTTGCGCTCGACCTGCCGAACACGGCCAGCGTTTCGGAGATTCCCATCAACTCGTCCCTGGACGATTCCTACTGACCCTCAACACGCGGAAGAGCGAGTTCATTTCATGGGACCTGTAGTCGACCCCGTCGAACCCAACGACAAGCTGCCGGAACGGGTGGACGTCGTCGTCATCGGCGGCGGCATCATCGGCACCTCGACCGCCATGTACCTGGCCGAGCGCGGCGTCTCCGTCGCCTTGTGCGAGAAGGGGCACATCGCCGGCGAGCAGTCGAGCCGGAACTGGGGATGGGTACGCAAGCAGGGCCGCGACCCGCGCGAGATCCCGCTCATCATCGAATCCCTGAAACTCTGGTCGACGCTGAACGAGAAGATCGGTGCCGAGACCGGCTTTCGAACGACCGGCATCATGTACGGCGCTCGCAGCGATGCCGAGATGGCCAAGCACGAGGAATGGCTGCAGCATTCACAGCCCTACCAGCTGGACACTAAGGCCATCGGCAAGGCCGAGTTCGAGAAGCTGATGCCGGGTTCGGACGGCAAGTTCGTGGGTGCGCTCTACACGGCCTCGGACGGGCGGGCCGAGCCGCAGAAGGCCGCCCCGGCCATTGCGCGCTACGCCCAGCGCATGGGTGCCTACGTGCTCACCAACTGCGCGGTGCGCACGGTCGAGCAGGCGGGCGGCAAGGTGTCCGGCGTGATGACCGAAAAGGGCCTGATCCCCTGTTCTCACGTGGTGCTGGCCGGTGGCGCCTGGTCGAACCTGTTCGCCGGCAATCTCGGCATCCGCCTGCCGCAGCTCACCGTGATCAACTCGGTGATGCGCACCGCGCCTTTGGAGAACGTCCCGGAGCACGCGCTCTGGGTCGGCGACTACGCCTTCAGGAAGCGGCTGGACGGCGGCTACACGATCGCGGACGGCAGCACCAACGTGCACGAGCTGGTGCCCAACAGCTTCAAGTTCATGAAGGAGTTCACCCCGGCCATCAAGCTGGAGTGGCGCTCCTACCAGATCGCGATGAACGGCCGCTTCATGCAGGAAGCCCGCTGGCCCAAGCGCTGGACCGGCGACCAGACCACACCGTTCGAGCAGATCCGCGTGAACGACCCGGCACCGGTCGAGAAGGTCACGAGGCGCGCGCTCTCCAAGCTCACGGACAGCTTCCCGGCCTTCAAGGACGCCAAGATCGTCCAGCAATGGGCCGGCCGCATCGACGTCACGCCGGACATCGTGCCGGTGATCTCGCATGTCGACAGCATACCCGGCTTCACCATCGCGACCGGCTTCTCCGGCCACGGCTTTGGAATCGGGCCGGGTGCGGGAAAGCTCATCGCCGACATGGTGATGGGCAGGGATCCGGTGGTGGACCCGACGGCATTCCGTCTGTCACGTTTCATGGACGGCAGCCCGATCGTTCCGATGGGCCATGCCTGATCGTTTTCTGGCCGGTGCCGGCAACGACCGGCGTCGGCCTTGCATCCCAAGGGGAAAGCAGAGGGGGATTTTCACATGACGGATCGAATGGTGGACACGAGCAGCCTGACGCGGCCGAGCCGGCGCAAGCTGATGGCGATGGGCCTGGCCGGCGGTGCTGCCGTCTGGATGGGTCCCTCGATCGGCTGGGTCGGCCAGGCCCAGGCCGCCACCCCGCCGGAAAAGCCCACGGGCCAGGCGGTGATCGGCTTTTCCCAGGAGCCCACGGTCTTCAATCCGCTGATGCTGCACATCGAGGTGGACGAGGGCGTCTACTTCAACCTGTTCAGCCCGCTCTGGCGGCCGGGCCCCGACGGCAACCTGATCCCCGACCTGGTCACGGAGATCCCGACCGCAGAGAACGGCGGAATCTCGGCGGACGGCCTGACCTGGCGGCTGAAGCTCAAGGACAACGTCAAGTGGCATGACGGCACGCCGTTCACGGCCGAAGACGTCAAGTACACGATCGAGCTGATCAACAACCCGGACTTTCGCGCCGGGCGCCGTGCCGGCCACGAGCTGGTGCGCGACATCCAGGTGGTGAGCCCGACCGAGCTCACCTGGCGCATGGAGAAGCCCTACGCGCCCTACCCGGCGATCCTCTCCTGGACCTTCATCGTGCCCAAGCACATCCTGGAGAAGGAAGCCGACCCGAACACCGCCGCCTTCAACAACGCTCCGGTCGGCACCGGCGCCTTCAAGTGGGCCGAGCGCGTCCCAGGCGACCACATCACGCTGGAAGCCTTTGAGGACTATCACGGGGACGGTCCGTACCTGGAGCGGATCATCTTCAAGTACATCCCCGACATGACCGTGCTGTTCACCCAGTTCCAGACGGGTGACGTCGATTACACGGGCATCCAGGGCATCTCACCGGACAAGTACGAGACCGCCAAGTCGCTGGAAGGCCGGGTGGTCATGCCGGTGCCGCAGCCCTTCGTTGAAAACATCGCCTGCAATACCGGCTTGCCGGTGTTCAAGGACCCAAAGGTCCGCGAAGCGCTCTACTATGCCATGGACAAGCAGAGCATCATCGAGGCGATCTATTACGGCCTGCCGATTCCGACGGAATCGTTCCTGCCCAAGGAGTCCTGGGCGTTCAACCCGAACCTGCCCAAGCACGAGTACAATCCCGACAAGGCCAGGCAGATCCTGGACGAGGCCGGCTGGGTGCCTGGCAGTGACGGGATCCGCGAGAAGGACGGCGTGCGGCTGGAGTTCACGAACTCCACCACCGCCGGCAACCAGACCCGCGAGCAGGCGCAGCAGTTCCTCCAGCAGAACTGGCTGGAGGTCGGTGCGAAGATGAACATCTCCAACCTGCCGCCCGCCGTGATGTGGGGCGAATACTGGATGATGTCGAAGTTCGAGACCGCCATGGTCGGCATTGGCTTCGGCATCGGCCCCGATCCGGACGCCAACGACTTCTTCCACAGCAAGTCGATCGGCGCCCAGGGCGGCACCGGCCAGAACACCACCCAGTATAACAGCCCGGAGGTGGATGCTCTCTTGGCCGAAGGTGCCTCGACCACCGACCAGGCCAAGCGCAAGGAGGTCTACGCCAAGATGCAGGAGGTCACCCGACGCGACCTGCCCTACCTGCCGATCTTCCAGTACACGATGGTGGAAGGCATCAAGGAGGGCCTGCAGAACTTCAAGCCCAACGTCGCGGTCCAGGAGAACTGCTGGAACGCGAACGAGTGGTACTGGGCCACCTGACCACGACAGGTTGAACAGGGACCGGGGCGGCTCTTCGGGCTGCCCCGGCTCCGCATCGGAGGAGGAGCCGGGATGGGGCGCTATCTTCTCGGCAGGCTCGGGCAGAACGTGGTGCTGCTCTGGCTCGTGTCCATGATCGGGTTCGGCGTGCTCTACCTGGCACCCGGCGGACCCTTGTCGCAGTTCGCGATGGTGCCCGGCATGTCCCAGGAGGACATCGCCCGGATCGCCCAGCAGATGGGCCTGGATCGGCCCCTGCCCGTCCAGTACTGGGAATGGTTCACCCGCCTGCTCATGGGCGACTGGGGCCGCTCCTACCGCGATTCACAGCCCGTGCTCCACGTGATCGGCTCGCACTTGTGGGCGACCCTGGAGTTGATGATCACCGCCACCATCATCGCCATCTTCCTCGGCGTATGGATCGGCGTGATGGGGGCGATCCGCCGCTATTCCTTCTTCGACTCGCTGGCGACCATCGGTGCGATGATCGCGCTCTCCATCCCGACCTTCTGGTTCGGCCTCGTCACCATCTACATCTTCTCGGTCAAGCTCGGCTGGCTGCCGCCCGGCAACCGCTACACGATCGGCGACGCCTCCTTCTGGGACTATCTCCACCACCTGATCGCCCCATCCCTGGTGCTGGCCCTGGTCGAGGTCGCCGTATGGAGCCGCTACATGCGCGCCTCCATACTGGACGTGATCAACCAGGACTTCATCCGCACCGCCCGTGCCAAGGGCCTGCCGGAGCGGCAGATCCTGCTTCGCCACGCCATGCGCAACGCGCTGATCCCGATGATCACGCTGGCGGGCCTGCAGATCCCGACCCTCCTGGGTGGGGCGCTCGTGACCGAGACCGTGTTCACCTGGCCCGGCATGGGACGCCTGTTCCTGGATTCGCTCTCCTACCGCGACTACCCCGTGGTGATGGGCATCCTGGTCTTCTCCGCGATCATGGTGCTGGTCGGCAACCTGCTGGCCGACCTGCTCTGCGCCATCGTCGACCCGCGTATCCGACTGGACTGACAAGCATGGCCCAGGCTGCCATCCCCGCGACCCCGGCCACCCTGCCGGCTCCCGCCAGGAACCGTGCGCTGCGCCGATTCCTGCGCCACCGCCTGGCCGTGTTCGGCATCGTCATGATCGTGCTGCTGGTCCTGCTTTCAGCCTTCGGCCCTTATCTCATCCCCTACGACCAGCTGTTCATCGACATCCGCAACCGCTTCGCCCCGCCGCTCTCCGGCTTCCACATCCTGGGCACCGACCCGCTCGGCCGCGACCATGCCGCGCGCCTGCTCAATGCCGGCCGGATCTCGCTCACCGTGGGCTTCCTCGCCATGATCGTCTCCACCGTGATCGGGACGATCGTGGGTGCCGTGGCCGGCTATTACGGCCGCTGGATCGGCGCCGTCCTCATGCGGATCGTGGACGCAATCTTATGCTTCCCGTCCGTGTTCCTGCTCCTGGCGCTGGCCGCCTTCATCAAGCCCAACGTGATCACCATCACGCTGATCATTGCCGCCACCTCCTGGATGGAAGTGGCCCGCGTCGTCCAGAACCAGATCCGGTCCTTGCGCGAACGCGACTTCACCGTGGCCGCCGAGATGCTGGGCGTCTCGGATGCCGCGATCATGTTCCGCGAGCTCTTGCCCAACGTCGTCGGCCCGATCGTCGTGGCCGCAACGTTGACGGTCGCCCGCGCGATCCTGATGGAATCCTATATCAGCTTTTTGGGCTACGGCATCCAGCCGCCCATGGCGAGCTGGGGCAACATGCTGAACAACGCCCAGCAATACCTGGTCTCCGCCCCCTGGCTCGCAATCTTCCCGGGCGTGATGATCACGCTGGCCGTGGCCAGCTTCAACTTCGTTGGCGACGGCTTGCGCGACGCGCTGGACGACCGGCTGGATACACAGTGAGGCGCTTGCCGAGCATTGGCCCCACGATCCGGGCGATCCGCGGTTGGCCTTGAGCTAGGCTGCAGGCCGTCACCCACGCATGGAGGCGAGGCCATGGCGGGAACAATGGAGCATGGCGGAAGGCGCCGCCGTTGGATGGTACCCTGGTCGGTGGCAGCCCTTCTCCTGCTGCTGCCGTTGGTCGCCATGCTGTTCACCGATGAGATGGCCTGGGACGGGGCCGACTTCGCCATCATGGGGGCCATGCTGTTCGGCGCTTGCGGCGCCTATGAGCTGGGGGCCAGGACGAGCGGGAACATCGCCTACCGTGTGGCGCTCGGCATCCTGATCGTCACAGCGCTCTTCCTCGCCTGGATCAGCTTGGCCGCCGGCATCATCGGGTCAGAAGACCACCCGGCCAACCTGATGTATGGCGGCGTGCTCGCCGTGGCGGTCCTCGGTGCCCTCCTCGTGCGCCTGCGGCCTGAAGGCATGGCTCGCGCGTCAGCCCTGACCGCCCTTGCCCAGATCTCGGCCGGGGCGACCGCCCTGGCCGCCGGATGGGGCTCCACCGGGGCGGACGGGCCGGGGAAACTGGCGGTCCTGACCGGCATCTTCGCCTTGCTATGGCTCCTGTCGGCTTGGCTGTTCCGTCAGGCGGCACGGGTGCAGGCTGCAGGAGCCGCGTAGACACTTGCCGCGACGGCGGCCGTCCGGGCCGGTAGCGACTGGCGAGCCGACGTGGCCCGACATGATGAGCCGGCTGCGTAGCACCGAGGCTAACTAGCCCGGTCCTGCAACGCCTCCTCGACCGGGCAGTCCTGGCAGGTCCGTTCATCGCACAGGCGACACACGGCGTAGGCATGCCCTGCGTCGCGCACGAACCCGCCGAGCAGTTTCGCAACGAGGCTGTCCAGTTGCGCCCGCTCCTCCGACGCCAGGCATGTCAGGGCAGCGGTCAGCCCCGCATGGCGCTCGGCCAGGATCGCATCGCGCTGCCGCAGGCCTTCCTCCGTCAGGACCAGCGCCACGGCTCGGCCATCCTCGATGGAGGGGCGGCGCAGCACGAGCCCATTGGCCACCAGCCGGTCGACCAGCCGCACCGCACCCGGATGCGAGAGCCCCAGCGCGCGCCGCAGCCGGTCGATCGACAGGCCCGGGTCATGCCCGATCAGGGCGACGGCCGCCGGCGCGGGTCCGCCCTCCGATGCCTGTCGTTCGCTGGCGGCCCGGATCTGGTCGGCGATCCCGAGCGCCAGGGCACCCAGGATGTTTGCGGTTCGGTCGTAGTTCATGCGGCTTATTTATATGCATGGAGCATAGACATCAACCACGACATCCACTAATATATGCATCACGCATATATGGAGAGGAGATGTCCGATGCAGCGTTCTGTACCTCCTGCGGCTCCCTTGGAGGCGGCAAGGCGCAGCTCATGCGCAGGTGCCGTGGCTGGCCTTTTTGTGGTGGGTTCGTTCGGCGCCGGCCTTGCCGGCGAGATCAACGAGACCGATGGCCTTGCCATCGAAGGCTACGATCCGGTCGCCTATTTCAGCGAGCACAAGCCGGTACAAGGGCCGGCCGCGTTCACGGCCTCGCAGGACGGCGTCACCTACCGCTTCGCCTCGGCCGCCCATCGCGACCAGTTCCTGGCGAACCCGGCCGCCTACCTGCCCCAGTATGGCGGCTTCTGCGCCTATGCGACCGCCAAGGGCTACAAGGCCGATGCCGATCCGACCGCCTTCTCGGTCGTCTCCGGCAAGCTCTACCTGAACTACAACGCCGACATCCAGGCCGAATGGTCGAAGGACCCGGTGGGCTACATCACGAACGGTGACCGGAGCTGGTCGACCGTTTCCAAGCTGACCGACATCGTCCGATGAACCAGCCTTCCATGGAGCGTGGCATGCAGCCTTCATCTGCACCGGCAGCCCCATCCGTGCTGCCAACCCGCCCGGCCGTCAGCCTCTTTCCGCCACTGGCCGCGGCCACGCTGGTCACGGCCCTGCTGGCCGGCGCCGCTGCCGACGTTGCCTGGGAAGTCTGGGCGCGCTGGGTCACCCCTCATCTCCCGGGCGTAGGAGGACCGCTCGAGCCGGCAGCCCTCGTGCAGAGCGTGTTCGGCCTGGACAGCCGCTGGCTGGCCGAACTGCTCCACCTCGTCGTGGGCGTCGTCTTCTACCCGCTGGGCTACCTGTTCATCGCTCGCCCCCTGCAGCGTGCGATCCTGCCGGGGCTGCCCTGGTGGTTGACTGCGGCGGACTTCGGCCTCGGCCTGTTCGTCTTCGCCCTCTTCGTCATGGCCCATCTGATCGCCGGCCTGCCCGCCTTCCTCGGCTGGATTCCGCTGGCATGGGCCTCGCTTGCCGGCCATGTTCTGTTCGGGCTCGTCACCGGCGCCGTCGTGAAGCTGCGGGAGGAACGTGCCAGCCATCGTTTGGCCTGACCGCCGGTCTGTCCGGAAGCCCACCGGTCCCGGTGGCTTCCGGCTCAAGGGCGGCTACCGGGACCTGCTCACGAAGCGAGAGCGCTCTCGACCTCGCGACCCGCCGCATCAGCTCGGCTCGGCCGGCGGACCGCCCTGACCTTGCCGCTCTTGCCGCCGCCGCAGAAGAACTGGCCGGCGCCGTCCGACTCCAGCCCCGACACCATCATGCCCGTCGGCAAGTCGAGCCGGTCCAGGACCACGCCCGTGTCGGGATCGACCCGTGTCAGGTCGCTTTCGTCGCCTTCCCATCTGCCGTGCCAGAGTTCGCCATCCACCCAGGTGACCCCGGTGACGAAGCGCCTGGATTCGATGGTGCGCAGGATCGCCCCCGTCTCCGGATCGATCTGGAGGATCTTCCGGTTCCGGTACTGCCCCATCCAGAGGGTCCCGTCGGCCCAGGCCAGGCCCGAGCCACCGCCATCGGGTGCGGGAATGGTGGCGAGCACTTGGCCGCTCACCGGGTCGATCTTCTGGATGTGGCTCTCGGCGAGCTGGAACAAATGCCGGCCGTCGAAGGCCGATCCCGCATGTGCGGGAACCTCGATCGAGCGCACGGGCTCGCCGCTTTCAGGGTCGAGGGCATTCAGCTTGTCGCCCGACGCGAACCAGACATGCTGGCCATCGAAGGTGACCCCGTGCACCTGGTCGACCCCTTCAAAAGGTCCATACTCGCGGATGATCTCGGCTGGTCGCTGCATCTGCTTGCCTCCTCGTTGCTGGGCAGTGGAGGCCATCCTAGTCACCGGGCAGGGCAGCGGAGAGTAACAAGGTCGTCGTGATACCCGGCAGGGGCGTGGTCATCCAGCGCTGTGCCCGGCCCCGGCCGAACGATTGCACCTTGCCCCCTTCCGCCAGCCCATCGAGGGCCCGCTGCACACTCCGCTGGCTCATGCCGAGGGCCAGCGCCAGGGCGGAGCTCGACCAGGATTCGCCATCGGCAAGCAAGGCAAGCAGGGCCGCGTGCCGCTCGTCGACGGGCCGTGCCAGCACGATGACCTCGCCGCTTGGGCGCGGCACCAGGGCGAAGCCGCGCTTGGTGGCGCGGATGCCGGCCAGCGGCCGCAGCATCGCGCGCAGCCGCCCGACCTCGACCCGCAGCCGTGCCCGATGCGATTCGTCGGCATGCCTGGCCCCGAACGCCCGCGCCACCAGCACGTCCCTCGGCACGTCGCCAGGCCAGGCCTCGCCCAGGGCCCGGGCCAGCGCGAACAGCACGGGACGGCTGGCCAGCGAGACCGCCTGGCCCGCCTCGCGGACGACATGGCGGCACCCGTCCACGACCAGCACCGGCGAGCCCTGCAGCGCTTCGACCTCGTCGAGCAGGAGGGGCCGGACTTGGCCGCGCGCGATCAGGCGTGCCGCCGGCATGTCCAGCATGACCGAGAGGCTCTCGACCTCCGCCGTGAGCGCGGGAATGCCGGCCTGGCGTGCGGCACGCTCTGCCCTGGACAGCGCATCGCGTGCGGCCTTGGCCTGGAGGCGGCGCATCGCGATCCCCGCCACCACCAGCTCGTGGGCGGTTCTCGACGCCGGCGGAAAAGGTGTCGGATCCAGCTCTGCCAGCGCACGCTCGGCAAGGTCGAGATGGCCGATCAGGAGCAGCCGGCGGACCTCCAGGTAGCGCGCATGCGCGGCGTTCAGCTTGTCGCCATGCTGTTCCAGCGTCGCGCGCGCCTGGTCGAGCGCCTTGCCCGGCCAGTTGAGGTCGCGCGCGGCCAGGGCGATCTCGGCAAGCGCCACGATGCACCTGGCACGGGCGGCAGCCTCGCGCGGGCCGAAGCCGCGTACCGCACTGCGCACCAGGGCCTTGGCCCGGACGAGGTCGCCGAGTTGCGCCATCGCGATGCCACGAAGTGCCAGGGCCGGCGGGTCGCTGCGCAGGGCCACCCGGTTCAACGCACCCAGCGGATCGCCGGCGGCAAGGGCCCGTGCCGCCGCCGTGATCAGCGAGTCCACGCAAATCCCGCCACACTTGTCACTCCCGCCGTCCAGCCATCCGGTACCAGTCTCGCCTTCGACCACCAACCGCCACGTCGCGCCGGTCAGGCAACGATGGGCGAAGGGAGAAGGCGATGACAGAACACGTGACCGCGACGCGCGAGGAGTGGCTGGCAGCCAGGCTCGACCTGCTTCAGGCGGAAAAGGAGCTTACGCGCCGCAGCGACGAGCTCGCGCGGCGGCGCCAGGCCCTTCCCTGGGTCCGGATCGACAAGGCGTACCGGTTCGACACCGAACAGGGCGAAGCTTCGCTGGCGGACCTGTTCGGTGGGCGCTCGCAGCTCCTGGTCTACCATTTCATGTTCGGGCCGGACTACAAGGCGGGCTGCCCGTCCTGCTCGGCGCTTGCGGATGGGTTCGACGGCCTCGTCGTCCACCTGGCGAATCACGACGTCACGCTCATGGCGGTATCACGGGCACCGCTCGACAAGCTGCTGGCCTACCGGCAGCGGATGGGCTGGACGTTTCCCTGGGCGTCCTCGCCCGACGGCGCGTTCGCCTTCGACTTCAACGTCGCGTTCACCGAGGAGCAGCAGCGCACCGGCGACATCGACTACAACTACCGGCGTGCCGGCCATGCGCTGGACATGAACCCGGCGCCCGAGCCGATCGTCCAGCTAGCCGGCATGTGCGGAACCGACGCGCCCACCTTTGCGCGTGACCGGCCGGGCCTCAGCGCGTTCGCGCTGGAGGACGGCGTCGTCTACCACACCTACTCCACCTATACGCGCGGCCTGGATGGCCTGTGGGGCATGTACCAGTGGCTGGACCGTACGCCCAAGGGCCGCAACGAGACGGGCGCCTGGTTCCGCCGCCACGACGAGTACCAGCACGGCTGAGCACGGTCGACATAGGCTCGTACGACAAGGGGACGGCGTGGCAGCGCCGTCCCCTTGCATGCAGGCCCATCAGATCCGGTCGAGCGTCGGTGTCTCGCCGCCTGCCCAGGCACCATCAAATCGCGCCTTCGCCTCGTTGGCAGCAGCATCGTCGCCGACCGCCGCATTCGCGCGGACGAGCGCCTGCAGGGCATAGGCGTTGTTCGGCGCCTCCTTCAGCGCCATCTCCAGCGCGTCGATCGCCTCCTTGGGCCGCCCCGCCTCCAGCAGCGCCGCCCCCAGCGACTGCCGCACCGGGTAGTACCAGTAGGGCGGCTCCATGTAGGCGAGCGTGTCCTGCAGCGTGGCCGCCTTTTGCAGCGCGGTGGCCGCATCGTCCGGCCGCCCTTCCGCCCGTGCGATCCGCGCGTCCAGCACGAGCTGCTTGATCTGCGTCACCGCCTTGGCCGGCACCATCTGCGCCTCGATCGCCGCGAAGTCGTTGGCGGCATCGATGGCGGCGATCGCCTGGACCTCCTTCTTTGCCTGCTCGAGGTCACCCTTGCGCACCGCCGCCGCACCCCGCGCAAAGTGCCAAGCTCCGTCCACCCATGGCATGTCGCCGCTGGGCTTCGCCATCGCCAGCACCGCGTCCGGATCGCCGAACTCGGCCTGCG
Organism: Geminicoccus sp.; assembly: GCF_036263595.1. Lineage (NCBI taxonomy): Bacteria > Pseudomonadati > Pseudomonadota > Alphaproteobacteria > Geminicoccales > Geminicoccaceae > Geminicoccus > Geminicoccus sp. The sequence continues at coordinate 38,410 of NZ_DATAGQ010000110.1, forward strand.
CGTAGTAGGGCGCCTGCTTGATCGCCTGCACCACGCCGAACTGCCGGGCCATATCGTCGGAAAGCACCGTGCCGAGCTTGTCGGCCGCCGCCAGCGCCGTCTGCCCGTCGCCCGCGCGCGCCGCCGAGACCAGCACGAAGTGGACGTTGTGCGGGTAGTACACGTACCGGTACATGCCCTGCGACGGTGCCTGCGCGAACAGCTGCTCGTCCACCAGCACCGCCGCCTTGTTCGCTTCCAGCGAATCCAGGTAGCGGCCGATCCGGTAGTAGATGTGCGCCGGCATGTGGACGAGGTGCCCGGCCGAGGGGGCCTGTGCTGCCAGGCGGTCGGCATAGGGCTCCGCCCGCTCCGGCGTGGTCGAGGCCTCCACCGTGTGGATGTAAAGGTGGATCGCCGCCGCATGGTTCGGGTTGCGCTGAAGCACCCGCTCCAGGGCCACCACCTGCTCGGCCGTCCGCCCCTTCGGCGTCACCTTGTCGGCTGACCAGTAGTCCCAGGGCTGCAGGTTCATCAGCGCGTCGGCGAACAGGACCTGGACCTCGTCATGGTCCTGGAAGCGCCCCGCCAGCTTCCCCATCGCATCCGCATAAGCCGCATCCATCGCCTTGCGATCGGCGTCGGGATCGGCCGCATAGCGCTTCGCCAGCGCATCGATCAGCCCCTGCTCCACCTCGCTCGCCCCGTCGGCCAGCAGCTTCGCCTGGGCCAGCGCCGCAAACGCCGGTGCGACCGCCTCCGGCATCATCGGCGCATTGATGTTCGGCCCCCAGGCGAAAGCCTCGCCCCAGTAGCAGAGCGCGCAGGAAGGATCGGCCTTCTGCGCCTGCCGGAACGCCGCAATCGCGTCTTCATGGTTGAAGCCCCAGGACAGCCGCAGTCCCTGGTCGAACCAGCGTTGCGCGTCGGCGCTGTCGGTCGAGAGCTTGATCGTGGAGTTGCCATACCCCTCGCCCAGCGGCAGCCCCTTGGGCCCCTCGTCCGCCACTGCGGCGGCGGCCTCCAGGAGCCCATAGCCCGGCTTGAACCCCTCCGTCTTGAACTCGGGCAGCCCCGCCGCCGCGACACTCACCCGATGCCACGGTTTGCCCAGGCACAAGCCTGCCGACAGCCCCGGCAGCGGCTGCCACCCTGCAGGCGCTGCTGCCTCCGCCGCAAAACCCACCGTCATCGCGCAGGCCGATGCCATCAGCATCGACCGCAACAGGTAGCCGCTCATTCGGCATGCACGCTTCATGGCCATCTCCAGTATCCCCAGGCACCAACGCCCCGAATGAATGATGGGACGGCACTAGCTTATCACATGGCGCGGCGAATGTGATGACGATCACAGGTTGTAGGAGGGAGCCGGAGATCCGCCGAGCCTGCCGTTAGCCAGGACGATCGCCCTACCGATGGCGTGGCAGCGAACGACAAGAACTGCAGCCATCGTCCGCAGCATGGCAGCAGTGGGTCAGCCCGACTGTCCCATATCGTTATCCTGGGTCGCTGCCTTCAGGCCTGCCGGGCCTCCTGGCTGCAGCTCAGTCCCGCCGATTCGATCGCATGCAGCAGGTGGGAGGTTTCATAGGGTTTCTGAACGATGACGGGCACGGCTGGCTGGTTGTCCAGCGGCAGGCGGTCGCCATAGCCGGAGGCCAGGATATAGGGCGTTCCGATCTTTCGCAGCTCGGAGGCCAACTCGAACGTCGTTCCCGTCCCGACGCTGACGTCGAGCAGAGCGAAATCGTATCGGCCGCCCGCCAGGAACCTGTTGGCCTGATCGATGCTCGACGCCGTGTCGACCTGTGCCGCACCCAACTCCTTCAGCATGTCTTCGGCTTCCAGGGCGATCAGCATGTTGTCCTCGACCAGCAGGACGCGCAGTCCATCCAGGGGCTGGGCACACGAGCCGGATGAAGCGGGGCTGGCGGTCGGCCGGTCATGAGCCGCATGGAAGCCCGCTCCGGCAGGCAGGCCGGGTGCGTCGACCAGATGCTGCTGCGGAATGAAGAAATCCACTTCCAGCCCTGACAGCACATAGCGGACCTCCGCCGAGCCATTGAGCTCGAACGGAACGGTGCGCTCGATGATGACCGAGCCGAATCCCCTGCGGATCGGCGCCTTGACCGGTGGGCCACCACGCTCCCGCCATTTGATGAAGAGCCCTTGGCCCTTCTTCGATTCCATCGTGACCGTTACTGTTCCCTGTTCGGACAGGGCCCCGTACTTGCAGGAGTTGGTGATCAGTTCATGGACGACCAGCGCCATCGTCGAGATCGCCAGCGGCTGCAGCAGGACGTCGGAACCCTCGACCTGCAGGCGCGTGCGCGCGGACTCCCCGCGCGCCGCGATCTCGTCCACGAACAGCGCCTTCAGCGGCGTTGGCCCCCAGTTCTGCTGCGTGATGCGGTCATGGGCACGCGCGAGCGACTGGATGCGTTCGCTTAACGCATCGACATATTGTGCCGTGTCCAACTGGGCGTAGCTGGTCTGCTTGATCAGGCTGCGGATGAGGCTGAGGAGATTGCGCACGCGGTGGTTCAATTCGGCGATCAGCAGTTCCTGCCGCTGGTCCGCCCGGCGCCGCTCCTCCGTGGCGCTGTCGGAATATCGCAGGATCACCTCGATGAAGGCCAGCCGCATGGATTCTGCGATGCGCAGGTCCGCGTGGGAGAACGGCGTGGAACGGCCCCGGACCAGTTGCGCGAACGCCTCGAAGCTCTTGCGCGGGGAAAGGCGCATGCCATCGTCGCTGCGTTCCACGACCTTTGCCGGGTCCCCGCCCCAGTTGATCTGGTGCATCCGCTCCCGACGGAACAGCATGATATAGTCGCGCGGCACCCGCGATATCGGAATGGCCAGCATGCCGGCAGCCAACGAGGCCGTCTCGGCACTGGCCGGATGAACGTCCTGCAGGGACGATGTCGCGAAGACGCGGCTGGGCGACGTCACGTTGAGATGAGCGGCAAGGCCGACAATGTTGTCCCTGCTCGGCGTGGCGCCGCTGCGGAAGACCTCGCCCGCCCGGTAGACGCCTACGCCGTCGCAGTCGATCATGCCGCGCGACATGTCCTGGATCCATTCCGGTTCGGACAGCAGGCTCTCGTCCCCTGCGATGGCGGTGATCAGGCGATCGGAGATGCTGCGCGCCCGTTGCTCGTCTTCGCCTTGCTGGTCGTGGACCCTTCCTTGCAGGGTCAGGGAATACATGTTCCCGAACAGCTCGGCCGCCGTGCGCATGACGAAGCTGGGAAGACGCGGGGACTGGTGATGGCATGCGATCAGGCCCCATAAGGCGCCATTCACGATGATCGAGATGGAGAGCGAGGCCCGCACCCCCATGTTCCCGAGATACTCGAGATGGATGGGTGACACGGCGCGGGTGACGGACAAGGACAGGTCGAGCAGCTCGACCATCTCACCTGCTGCCGGCAGCAGCGGAACGACCGGCGCATGAATGTCGGCGATGATGCGGAACGGGTTGCGCAGGTACAGCGCGCGGGCCTGCTTGGGGATGTCGGACGCCGGGTAGTGCAGGCCGAGCAGGCTCTCCATGCCTCCTCGCGTCGATTCCGCGATCACCTCGCCCGCACCGTCATGACCGAACCGGTAGATCATCACCCGGTCGAAGCCGGTGATGGCACGCACCTGACGGGCCGCATCCCTGTGAAAGGCTTCAAGGCTCTTCGCGCCATTGAGGCGGGCGATCATCGCGCGCACCATCGTCACCGCCTCCAGGCGATCGGGTGCTTGGGAGAGTTCCCCCTCCAGGACCAGTAGCTCGCCCTGGAAATGCAGGCTCAGGTCGAGTGGTGGCTTGTCGGCGACCAGGCCGACATGGAAGAGGCGCTCGTTGCCGGTCGAATAGAGCGCCGCCATCGTATTGCGGATATCGTGCTGTGCTGCCGCCGTGATCCACCGGTCGAAATACGTTCCGATCATGGCTTGGGGCTCTACGCCCAGGAAGGCTTCGACGTTGGCCGACACCCTGGCGACGATCCAGTCGTTGGACAGGGCGATCAGGAAGCCGAAATGCTGGACATGCTCCAGCCGGGTGATCGGCTCGTTGTCACATTGCGTCAGTTCCAGGTTGTCGTTGAGGCTGCGTGACATGTCGTGCTCCAAGACGCAGCTACGTGATCGAACGTCGATAGGCGGCCGGGGACAACCCCTTCACCTCTCGAAAGGCGCGGCTGAACTGGACCGCTGACCGGAATCCAACAGCGCGTGCGACTGCTTCCAGGGAAAGCCGCGGATCATCCAGGAGCGGAATCGATTGTTCGACCCGGTAGGCGAGAACGAAGCTGTATGGCGATCGCCCGGTCACGTTCTTGAACGCTCGCGAGAAATGGAACCGGGTCAAGCCGGCAACGTCCGCCAGCTCGGTCACGCCGATATTCTTGTGCAGGTTCGCAGCAATAAAGTCAAATACCCTTCGGAACTGCCGTTCGGAAAGACGACCGTTCTCCGAGCCGATGACGACGTTCAATACCTCGATCGCCGCGAGCAGGCACAGGCTCTCGGCCTGAAGATCATCCGGATCAGGCGACTTGATCAAGGTCTGCAATTTCTGCAGCGTAGACTGCAGCGACCAGTTGCGGACATGGACAAAAGGCCTGGGGTTGATCGAGAGGTATCGCTGACCCAGAACTGCGCGCAGGGCATGCGGATCGAAATACAGCAGCGTGACCGAATTGATGCGTGGCTTGGGCTTGGCCCATCCTGATACGGAACAGCCCTGCGGAAGATACGTGATGGTATTGCGAATGTCGCCACAGCGATCCCGCGCCATTCCATCTACCATGATCTCGCCATCTTCGTGCCAGATATCATGAAGTGCCAGGTAATGGCTTTGGCCCGTGAACTTGTACGAATAACCGGTCTTGCCATCGACAACGATGTGCTCGGCGGCAAATCCTCCCCAACCCAGTGACAATCGTAGCGGCACCTCGCCCTGATGGTTCGGCACGTCCATGATCAGGCTTTCGGCCATCGCCACCGCACCCCTCCAATAGCGCAAATGTGCTTTAAATGGCCTCGGATTGCTTGTACATGCTCAATGTGTGGTCACCAGGAAGGTTGTGTCGCAATGTCTGGCATGCACGCCCGACTGAAGACCCGCACGTCGGCTTGGCACGCCCGGGTCGAACGCGCCTTCGACCTGAAGAGGGTCGTGCGGGACCTGGACCATTACATCTGGACGATCCGTTGCCTGCGGCAGGCCCATGAACTGATCCGCTGGGAGGCCGAGCGCCTGGATCGGCAGACGGGTTCAGGCCGGCTGGCGATGCGGCTGGCATGGATGGATATCGATCTCGCTGCCCTTGGCGCGGCGTCGCCTCCCCCGCCGGAAATGGAGTGGAGCCTGGCGTCGTCGGATCATCTGCTTGGGGCTTTATACGTCCTGAACGGATCGGCCCTGGGCGGCCAGATCATACTTGGGCGCGTTTGTATCGGGCTTGGCCTGAGCCCACGGTCAGGCGCGCGATACTTCCGCGGGGACGGGCGAAGGACCCGCACGATCTGGCAGGCTTTTCTCGATGAACTGGCGGACATCGACCCCCTGTCCGCCAGGGGCGATCGGGTCGAGCAAGGCGCCCTCCAGACCTTCTCCTTGTTGCACCAGCTGCTTTCGCGGACCGTCCTGTTGCGGCCGCTTGCGGTCGAGGCAGTGGAGCCGGATATCCCCACCAAGAAGCTCTGCCGCAATCTGGCCAGCATCGCCGGCTAGAAGGGCTCTGCCGACGCGGTGACGCTTTAGCGGTCTCACTCCAGGCTCGTCGTCATGGAGGCATCCTTCAGAGCACACCCTCCTGCGGATGATCCGCCGCCATCGTGGAGCCGTCTTGCGGCACCGCCTGTTTCCTCATCGACTGGCTGCCATCTACGATGAGCGGCCGGCAAAAGAGATCGGGAGGAAGCCACGTGTCGAAGGTCGGGAAGGTTGCACTGTTCACCAACGAGTACCCGCCCAACGTCTATGGCGGTGCCGGCGTGCACGTGGAGTACCTGTCAAGGGCCATGGCCAAGCTCCTCGCCGTCGAGGTGCGCTGCTTCGGCAACCAGAAGAGCGAGGGCGGCAACCCGGTCGTGCGCGGCTATCCGGCCTGGACGGAAGCGAAGCAGGGCACCGATCCGCGCTTTGGCAGCGCCATCGACGCCTATGCCCGCTCGCTCGCAATGGCCAAGGACACGCTGGATGCCGACGTGGCGCACTGCCACACCTGGTACACCGACATGGCCGGCATGATCGCGAGCCGGCTCTGGGACGTGCCCTTCGTCCTGACCGTCCACTCGCTGGAGCCGCTGCGCCCCTGGAAGGTCGAGCAGCTCGGCAACGCCTACCACCTGAGTACCTGGATGGAGCGCACGGCGATGGAGCATGCCGACGCGATCATCGCCGTCTCGAAGGAGACCCGCGAGGACGTGCTCCGCCTGTTCGATGTCCAGCCGGCCCGGGTGCATGTCATCCATAACGGCATCGATCCCGAGGAGTACCGCCGGACCGAGGCGGACGACGCGCTGACGCGCTACGGCGTCGATCCGGCAAGGCCCTATCTGCTCTTCGTCGGCCGGATCACGCGGCAAAAGGGGATCATCCACCTCGTCAACGCGATCCCGGAGATCGATCCTTCCCTGCAGATCGTCCTGTGCGCGGGCGCGCCTGATACGCCCGAGATCGGCCGCGAGATGGAGGCCCGCGTGGCCGAGGTCAGCGCCAAGCGCCCGGGCGTGATCTGGGTGCGCGAGATGCTGCCGCGGGCCGAGGTCATCCAGTTCTACAATCATGCCGCCATCTTCTGCTGCCCCTCGGTCTACGAGCCGTTCGGCATCATCAACCTCGAGGCCATGGCCTGCGAGACGGCCGTCGTCGCCTCGGCCGTGGGCGGCATTCCGGAGGTGGTCGTGCCGGAGGAGACCGGCCTGCTCGTCAACCCGAGGATCCGGGCCGGCAGCTTCGAGCCGGCCAATCCCGTGGAATTCTCGGCCGGCCTTGCCGCCGCGATCAACCGGCTGGCCCGCGACCCGGATCTGCGGGCACGCTTTGGTGCCAATGGCCGCCGCCGCGCGGTCGAGCAGTTCAGCTGGGACGCCATCGCGCAGCGCACGGTCGATCTCTACCATTCGCTACTCTAGGCTCAGGGGTCCTGCGGGCCCTGAAGGCGTCGCCATGGTTCAGGATCATGCGCGGTCCGGTCGGGATTGGATGGAGATCGGCAGGGACCGGCCTCGCCGGAAGCGGCCCGTTGCTCTGGCAACTGGGCTGCCGGGCGAGGATCGTCCGGCAGCCGAACAGCGGGCAATAGGAGATGCCGCCCGGCCGCAGCACCGGACACCAGGATGGCATCGAGAACAATGATAGCCGCTGGCAGGTCATCTCCGTTCGCGGGCACTTGGTTCCTTCGCCCCGCTCCTGCCATCGTCATGCCGCTACAGCGCCGCGGCCGGGGGCCTCACCTGCTGCTTGGCGGATCCCCCTGCGCGGGCGCAGGTCTTCGGCCCCGCCTGGGCAGAGGATTGGTCGCTGCCCACGCCGCTCGCGCGGTGCAGCAGTTCCGCGCAAAGGCGCAGACCTTCGGTTTGGCCTGACCGCCCGACCGTCGGACCGGCCGCGAACGCGCAGGCAGCACCGGTGCCGACAAGGGTTGCGACCAGCAAGGTCGAATGCAGGCTACGGCAGAATGAATGGTAGATATCCATCGACGTTCACCTCTGCTGGAGCCCGTGCCCAGCCCGGACAGCAGAGGACTAGCGGCTTCTCGCTCGGCCGCGGGTGACAGGAATCACACGAAACAACTGTATTTACGATCATTTCGCGCCGATGCGTCGGGGAGGAGCCGCAGGCGTGACCACTGGCCTCACGTGATCTTGTCCGGGAGCCGGCCCGGTTGCCGCCTGCGAGTTTGCCCGCCATGGCATCCCCGCCCGCCCCGTCGAGCGTTGGCCGGCTCGGACATGTCGAAGGCCGTTTCTAGGAATACTGGCAAGGCCCGCTTCAGGCTGCCTGCTGCACACGGTTGCTGAAGCGCGCATTGCCAAGGCCTGTACCGACCGTCAGCGCTCCCCAATGGCGGACATCCCGCATGCGATGCGCCTCGCTCAGGCCCTGCACCACGGCGTCATTGTGGACGACGATGTGGGGCCGGCGACCTGCAATGTCGGGCAGCGCCTCTTGCAGCCGCGCCGGCAGGTTGAACCCAGCTCCTTCCCATCCGCCGCCTGGCAGGTTCTGGCCGCCACGCTCGATCGTTCCATCTGCCGAGATGACGCCCGGGCAGCCGATGCCGACAAACGGAGCCAAGCGCAGCCTCTCCTGGTCTGCCTGCCCAGCAAGGCCACGCAGCATCTCTGCCAGTCGGGCGACGGCATCGTTCCGGTCGGGGTGCTCGTCGGCGTGGCGCCAGCGTTCTGAGGCGAGCACCCGCGCGCCAGACCCATCCTGGGCCGGCCCCAGGCCTATCAGGCCTACACGCATGTTGGTGCCGCCGATGTCGACGGCGAGGATGGCGTTGCGCCCCTCCAGGACAGCTGGCGGGGCCAGATGGACCGCCCCGCACAGTCCTGCCTCGTCTGGATGACGGGACACCGGGGTTATCTGGATCGGCTCCCCTTGTGCCTTGAGCAGGATGCCGACACGGCCGATCGCCATCAGGCCGACCCGCGCCTCCAGAAAGCCGCCACCCACTGCAATCCGTTCGGTACCTTGCCAGGCGGGCAGGCGCAGGAAGCGGCGCACGACGCCAGCCATCTCGTGGGCAAATTCCTCGATGGCCGAATGCACAAGGCCGGCTGCTTCCGGGTCCTCATCCGCTGCTTGCAGCAGATCGTCCAGTTCGCCCCGATCGATCTGGTGGGTCGGTGTGCCCTCGCCCACCGTACCTTCCAACGGATCCACGCCATTGTTGCCGCGGCGAACACGTACCCGCCAATCTTCCAGCATCGCGATGAAGGATCGATTGCTGGCGCGATCGCCAAGGAAGCCCTTGCCGGTCGGATCTTCCAACTCGGCATTGTAGGTGTCGACACGAACCAGGCGCAGGTCCTTGGCGCCATGTTGCGGATCTGCGTTGAACCGCCTTGGCGCAGCATCCTGCGTCATTCCACTCCCTCACTCGATCTGTGCGTGGCGCGTCCTGAACAAATAGGGTCGGCGGAAGTTTCTCAAGGGCGGCCGCCTGGACGACCTGCCGACATGGCAGCGGATGATCGCTCGCTGCCAGGCCTGCCGCGGCCGCCTCATCATGGGGTGCGCTATGCCAGGATCCTGGCTATCCGGCCGGGCCCGGCGCAGGCCGGACCATGCGCTGACATGGCGCGTCTCCAGTCCCGTGGCGATGATTGCCGCCACGGATTGAGACCCGGCGATGCTGCTGCCGCGGCCTGGCCCGGTCAGCACGGCCTGGACGGATGCCCTGCCCTGCCGCCTTCTCGACCATACATGCCTCACATTGTAGAATTGCTCGGTCCACGGCATCCACTCATGATTCCCTGGCCTCACACGTCATCCGGAGCGGGCAGGTCCATGGTCGTCACATCGTCGGCTGAACGCGTCCTGATCGTGGGCGCCGGCCCGGCCGGCCTGTTCGCCGCGTGCGAGCTTGCCCGCCATGGCATCCCCACCCGCCTCGTGGAGCGCCGCGTCGACCCGCACCGAGAGGCGCGTGCCACCGCGATCCAGCCGGCCGTGCTGGAGGTGCTGGGCCGGGCGGGCGTGCTGCAGCCGTTCCTGGATGCCGGCGTGCCCGTCCGGCGCGTGCGGGTCATAGGTCCCAACGGCGAGGAGATCGCCGCCAGCACGTTCGACGGGATCGGCTGCCTGCACGAGCACCAGTGCAGCCTCCCGCAATGGCGCACCGAGCAGATCCTGAACGACCATCTGGAGAAGCTTGGCGGCAGGGTCGAGCGCGGCGTGGAGGTGCTCGCCGTGGAGGACGCCGAGGTTGGCCTGACCGTGACCCTGCTCCATGCCGACGGTCGGACCGAGCAGGTCCCAGCGCAGTATGTCCTGGGTGCCGGCGGGGCGCACAGCATCACGCGGACGTCGATCCATGGCACGCTGGAAGGTGCCACCTATATCGGCGAGTTTGTCGCCGCCGACGTGCGCACGGACCTGCCGATCCCGCCCGAGGAAGCGCGGCTCTTCCTGGGCCCGCAGGGCCTGGTGCTGCTGGCCCCGCTTCCCGACCATCGCTGGATCATGTTCGTCGGGGTGGGCGAGGTCGCCGACACCCCGCCGGACGAAGCGCAGCTCGCTGCCCTGGTGAACCAGCGCCTCGGCCACGAGGCGGGCATCCATGACGCGCGCTGGATCAACTATTTCAGGATGCACAACCGCATCGCTCCTCGGCTTTCGGAGGGCCGCCGCTTCCTCCTGGGTGATGCCGGCCACCTGTCCAGCCCGCTCGCCGGCGAAGGGCTCAACAGCGCGCTCATGGATGCCGCCGACATCGCCTGGAAGCTGGCGCTCGTCCTCCAAGGTTCGGCCCGCCCGATCCTGCTCGACAGCTATGCCATCGAGCGCAGCCTCGCCGACCATCACGTGCTCGACGTCTCGGACCGGACCCACCGGCACGTCATGGATCTCCTGGCGATGCTGGCCCAGGGCCAGGTGCCCGAGCCCGACGCGCCGGACGCTGCCCGTGATCTCGCCGGCCAGCGCACCCGCGCCATGCTCGACGTCTCCTATGCCGGCAGCCCCCTAGTGGGCGACCACCCGCCGGGTGCCCGGTCGGCCGAGCCCGCACCAGGTTCCCGCTTCCCCGACCGGGCCAGGCTCGCGGGCACCCGTCACCATCTCCTGGTGTTCGGCACGGCCGACCTGGAGCCGCTGCGCCGGCGCTGGTCCGGATTGGTGGAGATCCTGGACGGCGCGGCGTCAGGCTTCGACGCCACCCGCGCCGGCGTTTCCGATGGTGGGGCCGTGCTGATCCGCCCGGACGGCATGATCGGCTTTCGCGCAAGCCCGGCCGATGGCCTCGGTCTGGCGGCGCTGGACGCGCATCTCGCCAGCTATCTCGTTCCCAAGGAACGGACAGCGGCCGCCATCGACCAGGATCAGGACCTGTTCATTTGATGCGAGGGGGTGGTTGGTTTGCTATCGGAGGAGGTTCTGATGGCCCGTCTGTTCTTGTCGAGCGGAAGTCGAGTGCTCACCGAAGGCCTGCCGGGCGACCATCGCATCACCCGCCTGACGCCGTCGCACCTGCCGCCGGCCAGGGGCTTTCTGGCCGACAAAGGCGACGTCGCCGACTGGCGCTGATCATGGGTCCTGGTCCTTGGCGGCGGCATGCCCCCTGTGCTCGCGGCTCTGCCGATCTGACAGGATGGCGCTTGCGATGACATCGAAGAGACGATTGGCGCGCGGCGCGAGCGACGGTTGGTCGTTGAGCCATGCAAGTGCTCCGACTAGTGCGAACAGGTCGACGCCATCGATGTCGGTCCGCGCCATGCTCTCGGCCTGCGCACGGGACAGGAGCCGCGTGCCGGCCGCGCGCATCGTGACGCAGGATGCATGGAGGGCGGACTCTGGATCAGCGATGGCAGCCACCATCGAGGCAATGGCACCACTGTAGGCATGTGCGACGGCGACTGCCTCGCGTAGCCACGACACCAGAGCCTGGTCGGGCGAGCCCGACATTTCGAGTTCGCTCGCCCTTGCCGTCAGCTCGTCGAAGCTCGCGCGGAGCAAGGCCTCGAGCAACGCCTCCCGCGTCGGGAAGTGACGGTACAACGTGCCGAGGCCGACGCCGGCTCTGCGGGCGACATCGCGCAGCGATGCGTCGGCGCCTTGTTCGGCCACGACCTCGCGCGCGGCCGCGAGTAGCTGGTCATGGTTCTTTTTCGCGTCGGCTCGCATCGGCCCAACTTGACAAACGGAGCGGTGATCCGAATATCCGGAATAGCGCTCCGCTTATGATAGTGGATTTGCCTTGAAGGAGAAAGCGATGCCGACGAACACGATGAACGCGATCCGGCTCCACGCGTTCGGTGGCCCCGAGGTGCTGCGTTACGAGGAGGTGCCGCTTCCCGAGCTGAGGCCGGGCGAGGTATTGGTCCGCGTTCACGCCGTCGGCATCAATCCTCCCGACTGGTACCTGCGCGACGGGTACAAGGCAGTTCCCGGGTTCAAGCCGCCGGTCACCTTGCCCGTCATCCCGGGATCGGACGTGTCGGGCGTCGTCGAGGCTGTCGCGGAGGATGTGCAGAGCTTCGTCGCCGGCGATGAGGTCTTCGGCATGGTTCGCTTTCCCAGCTTCGGGGACAGCGCTGCCTATGCCGAGTACGTCGCCGCACCTGCGTCGGACCTGGCACGCAAGCCGGCCGGCATCGATCACGTGCACGCCGCAGGCGCGCCGATGTCAGGTCTCACTGCGTGGCAGTTCCTGATCGAGCTTGGGCACAACGAACCGAACCCGTTTCAATCGGAGTCGCATCGTCCGGTGCCGCTCGACGGCAGGACGGTGCTCGTCAACGGTGCCGCGGGCGGCCTCGGGCACGTCGCGGTCCAGCTGGCGAAGTGGAAGGGTGCACACGTCATCGCCGTGGCATCCGGCGCGCAGGAAGCCTTCCTGCGCGAGATCGGCGCCGACGCGTTCATCGACTACACCAGGAGCCCTCCCGAGGACGTGGCGCATGACGTTGATCTCGTCCTCGATACCCTCGGCGGCCCCACCACCGGTCGTTTCCTGCGCACGCTCAAGCGTGGCGGCGCCTTGTTCCCGGTGTTCTTGGGCTTCTCCGATGCTGAGGAGGCGGCGAAGCTGGGCATCACCGTCTCGATGACCCAGGTGCGCTCGAATGGCGCGCAGCTCACGGAACTTGGGCGCTTGCTCGATGCAGGCACGGTCCGCGTCGCCATCGACAGCACCTATCCGCTCGCGGATGCTCGAAGGGCGCACGAGCGGGCTGCCCGCGGGCACATCCAGGGCAAGATCGCACTGACGGTCGCGTGACGACGAACAATCGAACGATCAAGGAAGAAGCCTGCACCTCATCCCGGAATGACAGGCCCAGGGCCTTGCTCGTGCCGCCAAGGCCGCAGAGCGGATGGCGCTGGCAGCCTGCCTGACGATCGGTACCCGCCGTTGACCTCGTGAAGCCGCAAGATATAGTCAACTGCCAATAGCACGGCACCATGGTCTGCCGCACCGCGGCGCGAATGTCTTGCAGAAGTGCCGGTGGCCAAGAACGATCAGACAGGGAGAGCAATGATGAAGATGACCAGGACACTGGCCAGGATGAGTTTGGCCTGTCTGGCCGGCGTCGCCGGCTTCGCGGTCAACGGCATGGTTGCCAGCACGGCGTCCGCCGACATCACGCTCGTCGGTGCCAGCCAGTTCGACGAAAACCACGCCTTCACCAGGACGATGCGCAAGTTCGAGGAGCTGGTGAACGCCTGCTATACCGACGAGCCGATCGTCTGGGAAATGCACCTCAACTCGGAGCTCGGCCTCGAGAAGGACTATGTCGCCTTCATGAACCAGGGGCTGTCGGTGGACTATGCGGTGGCCTCGCCCGCGCACATGTCCACCTTCTCGAAGATGGCGCCGTTGATGGACATGCCCTTCCTGTTCCGCGACGAGGATCATTGGCGCAAGGTGCTGGACGCCGACGCGTTGAAGCCCGTTGCCGACGACATCCTGGAAAAGGCCGACATCCGCCTTCTCGGCTATGCCGGCGGCGGGACGCGCAACATCTTCGCGACCGAACCGCTGACGACCATGGAGGACCTGAAGGGCCTGCCGATCCGCATGCAGGGCGCGCCGATCTGGACCAGCGTGTTCGACGCGCTGGGCGCGGCACCCACGGTGATCGCCTATAACGAGGTGTATAACGGCATCCAGACGGGCGTCATCAAGGCCGGCGAGAACGAGGCGGCCGGGGTCGAGCAGATGAAGTTCTACGAGGTGGGGCCGCATCTTGCCCTCACCAAGCACGCCATCACCATTCGACCGCTGTTCATCTCCAACAAGACCTATCAGCGCCTGCCGGAGAAGCTGCAGCAATGCGTCGACCAGGCAGGCCCCGAGGCCGGCAAGTTCGGCCGTGAGGCAGAGAGCAAGGAGGACGCGGCCAAGGTGCAGGCCATGGTGGAGAAGGGATGGCTCACGACCCACGAGTTCACCGAGCGCGACAAGATGCTGGAACTCGCCACCCCCGTGCTGGAAACCTATGCCGAGGAGCTCGGTGCTACCGACGTGCTGAAGGCGGTGCAGGGCATCAACTGAGCCGGCACCGCTGAGACCGGCGGGGCCGGCCCAGTCCTCGCCCGGTCGCTTCCCCGCCAGATCCCGCCTTTCCTTCAGCCCACGGGAGCAGTCATGACCCGCGTGCTCGACGCCGTCCATTTCGCGCTGAAGCTGGCGCTGGGGCTGCTCATCGCCGGCCTGCTCGTCCCGGTGACAATGCAGGTCCTGGCCCGCTTCATCGACGTCGTACCGCGCTATATCTGGACCGAGGAGATCGCCCGGTTCTGCTTTGTCTGGATGATCATGGTCGGGGCCATGTGTGCCGTGCGCGACGGCACGCATTTCGACCTCGAGGTGCTGCCGGAATCGGCCAACCCCAAGGTCGAGGCGGCCAAGCGGATCTTCGTCCACCTGATGATGTTCATCGTCGCGATGATCTTCATCTGGTACGGCTGGCAGTTCCTTCTGTTCGGCTGGCACCAGACCTCGGAGATCGCCGAGCTGCCGATGAACTGGATCTTCGTCGCCTGGCCGTTGACCGGCGTCGTCACCGTGCTGTTCCTGGTCGAGAAGATCATGAAGGAGTCGGCCATCTTCAAAGGTGCAGCAGAATGACGCCTGGTCTCGTCGCGGCCATCCTGTTCGGCCTTCTGTTCGTGCTCATCGTGCTGCGCGTCCCCGTCGCCTTCGCCCTCATCCTGGCATGCATGCCGATCTTCTTCCTGGAGCCGCGCCTGACGCCCATCCTGGTCCTGCAGGAGATGTTCCGCTCCTACAATTCCTTTGTGCTGCTGGCCGTGCCCTTCTTTCTTCTCGCCGCCAACCTGATGAATGCGGCCGGCATCACCGACCGGCTGATCCGCCTGTCGCGCGCCATGGTCGGCCATCTGCCGGGCGGCCTGGGCCACGTGAACGTCGTGGTGTCGATGTTCTTTGCCGGTATCTCGGGCAGCTCCACGGCCGATGCCGCCGGCATCGGCTCCCTGCTGATCCCGCAGATGAAGAAGGAAGGCTTCTCCTCCTCGTTCTCGGTGGCGGTGACGGCCTGTTCCTCCGTCATGGGCGTCATCATCCCGCCCTCCATTCTCATGGTCGTCTGGGGCGGCCTGATGTCGATCTCCATCGGCGGGCTGTTCATCGCCGGCATCATTCCCGGCATCCTGATCGGGCTGGCGCAGATGGTCGCGGTCTACGTCTATGCACGCCGCCACGGCATGGGGCTGCACGACCGCGCCACGCCGCGCGAGTTCGGGTCGGCTCTGCTCAGCGCCGTCTTGGCGCTGCTGACGCCCGTGATCATCGTGGGCGGGATCGTGGGCGGGTTCTTCACGCCGACGGAGGCCTCGGTGGTGGCGGCGCTCTATGCGCTGGTGCTCGGTCTGGTCGTCTATCGGACAGTGAGGCCCCGAGAGCTGGCGAACGTCTTCTACGACACCGGCCGGTTCGCAGCGATCGCCCTGTTCTGCATCGGCACCGCGAGCGCGTTCGGCTGGACGCTCGCCTATTTCAAGATCCCGGCCGCCCTGGTCGCCTATGTGCAGGTCATGGATCTCGGCGTGACCGAAATGGGCTTGGCCGTGGCCATCGCGTTCCTGATCATCGGCTGCTTCATCGACGCGATTCCGGCCATCATCATCCTCGGCACCGTGCTGTTCCCGGTGACCCAGGAAGTCGGCATGCATCCGATCATTTCGCGATGATCGGCATCATCAGCCTGGCCTTCGGCCTGATGACTCCACCCTACGGGCTCTGCCTTCTCATCTCCTGCTCGATCGGCGGCATCTCGGTGAAGGCGGCCATGCGCGACGTGGCGCTCATCCTCCTGCCGATGTTGGCGATCCTGGCGCTCGTGGTCTTCTTTCCGGTCATCTCGCTGGGCCTGCCTCGCCTGATGATGCCGCAGTTCGTGAACTGACCCGGCGGGGCCGTTCGCTCCGGTCCGATGGCGGCAGTTCCACTGATCGACATGCATCCCCTTGCGATCCGGTTGCACCAGGAGAGCATGACGGCGCTGGCCAAGGGCTATGGCGTCAGCCCAACCCGATACAGGGGTGGTGCCGTGCGGCAGACGACGACGGGCGCGCGCACGGAAGCAAAAAGAAATCCAAGCCACTGTGTTGACGTTGCGGGAAGAGACGATCATCGTCATCTTCCGCCGGCGTAGCCTGCTGCCGCTGAACGACTGCCTCTACACGCGAAGCCCGATGGCATCAGCCGTCTGCAAGGTCGAGGGCGGCAGGCCTGCAAGAAGCGCTTTGCCAGCTATCGACGGTTTATGCCTGGCAGGTTCTGCTGCCGGCCGATTCGCCGATGGATGGTGAAGTTGCTCTACGCGTAGGAACTGTCGGCCCGCCGCCGTCTTTTCTTGTGGCGTAGCGGTCGGCCCCAGGGCCCTGAATGTGCTGGCGGACGGGACGCATCTGCGATGCTTGCCTGTGCTGCGAGATCCTTCTGCGATGGCCAGCACATGCCATCGTGATGCGCGCAGCTTCAAAGCGCGATCAGTACGAGTTTCGGTCCAGTTGGCGTCTTGAGCGATAACGCTCAAGACATGCATTCGGTCGACATGCGCCTCTGACAAGCTGAGTGATCAAATCGGCCGCAGACCTTCTGCCGGCAAAGATCCGCTTGAGCCGGATGCCTCCGGACCAGTTCAGCACAAGTATTTCACGCACAAGGGAGTAAATAGATTTCAAATTGATCTGCGATATCTAGCGGAAGACGAGATAAAGCTGCCATGAGCGACGAGATCATTGAAGCCATCAACGACGCGGCATGCCTGACATGGCTATGCTCAGCGGTGGCAGGCACGAAGCCGAAAGCATTCGACAAGCGATTGGACAGCGGCGATCCTGAGCTGCTGGCTTACATCGGCCGTCTATCCCAGGCATGGCGGCGACGTTGCGGTGGAACCTATCCGCATGGGATCGCCATCTACGCGCGGCAGAACCTCGATGTTGAGACGCTGCAACCGCCGCCGGACAAGCTGCTATGCCAGTATTTCGGGATGTGAGACTGGCTGAAAACGGTGGTCTTGGTCCACAGTCGATAGCTGCATGGTTCCGGGAGGAGGTGGCGCGGGTTGATCTTGGAGATGGATGGATCGGCCTTTCAGGCATCACGGACGGCTGGAACGGTGTTCGCCATCGCAGCGCCTTGAACTGCTTGGCGAAAATGCAGGCGGCAACGAGCGGCGGGATGCGGGCTCCGGACCTGGGCACCATCCGGGACTGCCGAAAGGAGAAAAGTGTGACCGTCATCACCCCAGGCCAGATGGTCGTGGAGGAGAATTCGCCGGAAAGCCCCTGCGGCCCCAGCCGGAGCTTGTGGATCAGCGAGGCCGGCGGCCTCACCCAGTTCGGCGCCTTCATCGAGATCCTGCCGCCCGGCTCCCGCTCCTCGATCAGGCACTGGCACAGCTCGGAGGACGAGATGGTCTATGTCCTGGAGGGCGAGATCACGCTCATCGAGGGTGACACCGAAACACGGCTGCACCCAGGCGACGCCGCGACCTTCCGCGCCGGCGAGGCGGTCGGCCACTACCTGGAGAACCACAGCCAGGCGCCGACCCGCTGCCTCGTGATGGGCACTCGCGCGCCTGTCGATACGATCACCTACCCGGACCACGACCGCATCTGCCACCGCGACCGCTCGCAGCCGGACGACCGCTGGACCGATGGACAGGGCCATCCGGCGTCCAGCCCCTACGGCTAGCACCGCCTGCCCGTCTTGGCCTCCGTTGGAAGGCTTCCGGCGGACGGTTGCACAACCGAACCTGCGCGCAGGCCCAGGCAGAACAGCGCACGGCCACGAGGACCGTGCGCTGTTCGCCAGCTTGCCTGGCTGGTCCGTTTGTGGCCGACCGGGCCGGCGGATCCGGCGGCTAGAGCCCCAGGCCCCGCAGGATCTGGTTGATCCGGTTCACCACGCCCAGGAGATTCTGGAGCAGGCCGGGACCGTTCAGCAGGTTCGCCAGCCCGCAGAGCAGGTCGCCCAGGAGCCCGCCGCCAGGCACGGCCTCGATGTCGAGGTTGATCGGGCTCAGGTCGATCACCAGGCCCAGCAGGTCGAGGTGGATCGCCCCGATATCGAGATCGAGGATGGAACATACGGCCTGGGCCGAGACGGCGTCCCCGGCGGCCCCTTGGGTCAACGTCGCGGGCGCGCTGAACTGCTGCGGTTTGGCACCCGCGATGGCGCCGCTCACCGGCGTGATCACGCCGCTCACCGAAAGGCCGCGAGTCTTCGGATCGACCTTGAGCGACTGGATCAGGACATCCGCCGTGACATCGCCGCTGGCAGAGACGCTCCTGAATGTGCCGGTCGCGCCCTTGAGCAGGAGCCCACCTTTGGGTCGTGCCTGTGCTGTGTCGGCACCCACCATCGACAGAAGTCCACTGGCGGCAGCCAAGGTCCCGATGAAAGTACAGTACGGCGTTCCATGAATTAGCCTCCTGAGTGACGGTCGGCCCGTCTTCTTCAGATTAGTTGCATCTCGCAAACAGGCCCGCGCGCAGCTCAGTTCCTGCAACTATGGTCTGTGTATCATTTTGCATGACCAGTTCATTTATTATTAATGGACCTGAGCGAGCAGCTAACATTTACTTTTCTACATGACTTAATGTTGACTGTTCGGATAACTTCTCATTCGCTGCGGCTCCAGGGCATCTTCGATGGCGGTCAAGGCGTCGACCTCGTCACACCGAGCCGTACGACAAAGGGCCGAAGGCATGTCGTCAAAGGGTGGGGCTGGTCTGGCCGCGTTTGGTCGGGGTGATGAGATCCACCGTGCTGACGAACGCGCCCCAGCCTGACCGTGATCAGGCTGGATCGCGTCCGCTCCACGCCATGCGCTCGATGTCGTTTCGGGTCAGGCCAAGATCGCGGAGCAGGTGATCGTCGAGAGCTGCGAGTTCCCGGATCGCGCGCTGCGCCCGGTACATGCGCCGGATCGAGGTCACCAAGCGCGCCAAGCCCGCCCATGGGTGCACAAGCTGGACTGGCTCCTCGGCAACCTGCCTGGCATCGAAGAGGCGCAGCGCAGCAAGAGCCGTCATGACCATGCCCTTTGCGTCCCATCCGGGCCGGCGGACATCGGGGGGCCCAGCACGACCGTGCCGTAGGAGGCAGCCAAGGCGGCTATCCCCTCTGGGGCGAGCCCGTTCAGTCGGGTGAACAACTCCTCGATGCCGCCCGGCGCGAAGGTGGCGATCATGCGGCTGGGCGTCGTCGTGCGGTTGATCCAGGCATGCGGCGTGCCCGCCGGGATGAGGACGAGGTCGCCGGGTGACGTCTCGAGGATCTGGTCACCGAGCCGGAACGTCGGGTGGCCTGCCACGATGTAGAAGGTCTCCTCCTCGACATGGGTATGCAGCGGGGCGGCACAGCCGGGGGCCGCGACGGACTCGATCACGGAGAAGCGGCCTTGCACCTGCGTGCCGCGGACGCGGACAGCCGTGCGCTCGCCGGGAATGCCGTCAAACCACTGGACGTCGTCGCTTCCCGTGACGCCGGGTTCCTGGGCTGCGGATGGCAAGATGGACATGGGTTGTGCTCCGTTGGATGGCGCAGCCTTATGAACGTTTCCCGATATTTGATCATCACGCCTTATGTAGATGCAGACATTCTTGTATGTTGATGATCCATGGATACCCTGGTGAGCCTGCGCGTCTTCCGGACCGTCGCCGAGCTGAGAAGCTTCACGGCCGCCGCAAAGCGCCTGGGCCTCTCGCCCGCCATGGTCAGCAAGCACGTCATGCACCTGGAGCGGCGGCTCGCCACGCGCCTGCTCAACCGGACCAGCCGGCACGTCAGCCTCACCGAAGCCGGCCTGCTCTACCTCGACCAGGCGCGGCAGATGCTGGATGGGCTCGACGAAGTCGAAGCCGCTGTCAGCAGGACGACGGTAACACCGCGTGGCACCTTGCGGCTGAGCGCGCCGGTGTGGATCGCCGATCCGGTCTTTGCCGGCCTGCTGGCGGACTACCGCGCCCGCTATCCGGAGGTGCGGCTCGACGTCGACCTGAGCGGCCGCATGGTCAACCTTGTCGAGGAGGGCATCGACCTGGCGCTTCGCGCGACGGCGTCACCCGATCCCGGCCTGATCGCGCGCCGGCTTGCCGACATCACCTTCCGTCTCGTCGCCGCACCCAGCCACCTCGACCGGACCGGTCGTCCCAAGGCCGTCGCCGACCTGGACGGGCGCGCCCTGCTCTCCAACAGCCTGCACTGGCCGGACGGCAGCGTGACCTTGGACGGCCTCGACGGGCACCGGACCGTGCGGTTCGACCCGGTGCTGCTGAGCGTCAACGAAACCCTGCTGCACCTCGCCGCGCTGGAGGGCATGGGCCTCGCCTTCCTGCCCGAGTGGATGATCCGGCAGGACCTCGCCGAGGGGCGCCTGGAATCGGTGCTCCATGGGGCCTTGGCGTTGCATGGCTGCCTGTTCGGCGTCTACTCGAGCCGAAAATATCTCTCCGCCAAGGTCAGGACCTTCCTGGACTTCCTCGCGCACGACCACCGGCTGCGCTAGCAGGCCGGATCACCCCGCCGGCCGGCATCTGGCGACATGGCCTGGGCACCAGTCCATTCGGCTCGCCATGGGCATAGGCGGGCTTGCCGGACACGCGATGTCCATCACCATCGGTTGATGCACCCGCAGCCGATCGGGCCGTCGTCCCCTGCGCCCACACGTCGCCGCCCTCGTCGATGGAAGGAGGGCGAACCTTTCCTGGCCTGGCAGCGCATCGATTCCCATCAACCCGGCCAGGAACGAGCAGGCACGGCAAGAGCGGCGCGACGGCGCTCTGCCGGCAAGCTCGATGCAGCGCGCCGCCGACCTGGCGACGATCGCCCGATGGCACGCTCGCTTCACCCCGTCGATCGCGGCGAACCACGCGCTGTCTGCCGCCGCCCGGCCCCAGCCGATCGAGCGCCACAGGGCTTTGCCGCCAGCCGTCCAGCGAACCATCATGGTCTGCAGCGCACATCACCCTCCAGATCGCGAGGTGACGTTCATGCGTTTGCACAAAAGCCGATAGCTGTCGCCGAGCGTGGTACCACGCTCGCCATCGAGGCCTTGAACCGCATCCAGGGGACGTGGAAGGTACCGCTTTGCGAGTGGATCCTGTCAGCTTTGCTGGTCGTCACTCCGTGGGATCGGGCTTTGCCCGATGGCCAAGGGGCGAGGCCGCGGTCCTGTTCGGCGAGCGCGTCACCGAAGGCCATGACCAAATCATGGCAACCGCCCGCCATACATGGAATGCCCGCCAGTCCCGGCCAGCGTCCCGGTTCGATGAAAGCGGGACCTCAGTTGCGTCTCGCCGCATAGCCAGCCGGCAGTTCCTCGGGCCCGCACGCGATCACCGTCTCGTCGTCGCGGGCACGATCCTCCACGAAGGTGATCTCGGCGAACGTATCGACCAGCTCGATCGGATAGGTCGGCCCGGCATCGCGGTAGGCGAGCATCCGGTCGATCTGCGGGTTCTGGAAGCCGACGATCTTCTGCGGCGCCTCTACCACCCAACGAGGGAAGAAGATGGTCCCGTGAAGGCGCCGCTCGACGAGATTGACAGCAACGCTGACACCGGTCCCGGTCGGCTCGACCCAGGAGGCCCTGAAGACGTTGTCGGCCAGCCTGACGATATGCGCTTCCTGGTTCTTCACCCAGCGGCCGCCGACGATGCCGCTATGCACGCGGTACTCCAGATGGCGCTCGTTCTTGATGTAGGTCTCGTACTGCCAGCCATTGTCGTAGGTGTAGATGTAGTGCTTGCCGACAAAGGCGGCGATCTCGGCTGGTCGGGTGGACGCGAAGGGGTCGGACATGCTGGTCTCCATCGTGAGGAACGTCGGGGGACACGGCCCGCTTCGTCGATGCGCCCGACAGTGTCGGCAGCTTCACCGCCACCTACGACCTGCCAACGACGCTCGCCCAGGTCCGCCTCAACCTGGGGTCGACCGCAACCAGGCAGCTGCAGCTCGAGTACCAGGGCCAACTCGGTGGCGACTTCCAAGAGCACGCCGGCTTGCTTAGGGTCAATCGGCTGGGCTGAGGGCGGCGCGCGCTTCGGCGGGTAGCGGCGGCGCGTGGCTGCAGCCAGCCCTGCCCACCGTCACGGAAGCCTGCCGATGAACATCTCCTTCGTCCATTCCAGCGTGTTCGAGCCACCCATCAAGGTGCCAGCCATCGGGCTCGACCTGTTCGTCCGCCTGCCACCTGCCGCAAGCGACGGCGAGTTCTGCTTCATCGAGACGATCAACGCGCCGGGTGCCGGCCCACCCTTGCATCGGCATCGGGAAGCGGAGATCTTCCGCGTGATCGAGGGGCGCTATCTCTATCAGGTGGGCGAGCGACGCTTCTTCGCCGAGGCGGGGGACGTGGTCAGCATCCCGGGCGGCGTTGCCCATGGCTTCGTCAACATCACGAAGGCTCCGGCCCGTCAGTATATCCTCATCGCGCCAGCCCTGGATGCCAGGGCGTTCTTCACGGAGCTGGCCGCCGTGATGCGGGACGGCCTGCCGGATCGCATGGCCCTGAATGCCTTCGGCGCCAAGTGGGGCGTCGAGTTCCTGGGACCGCCCCTCAGCCTGCACGACATGCCTGCCGGCTGATGCGTTCCATCTGGAGGCAAGGCAGGATGGACCGATTGACGGCCTGTCCTTGCTGGGGCAGCGTCGTTCATGTGCCATTACATGGGAGGATTGAAATGAGCCAGGCAGATGTCGAGCGCTTCACGCGCGACCTTCAGAGCAACGAGCAGTTGCGCAACGAGATCAAGAACAGCGCTTCCGGTCTCGCATCAATCGTCGATATCGCCAGGCGCCATGGCTATGACGTCAACGTGGATGAGGTGAAGGCGCATCTGCGCAGCCAGGCGAACCAGGACTTGAGCGACGAGCAGTTGGAAGCCCTGGCCGGTGGTGCGGGTGATCCAGCGTCTGCGGTCGCCAGTGACCAGGATAGCATCGGGATTGGCGGCACCTTGCGCCTCGCCATGCAGGGCCTCCTTTGCGCCCATCATGCCCGCCACCGCACGAAATCCCGACAGTCCCTCGTCGGCTTCCTCGCCAGCCCGGCCGATGGCGCCCTACGGCCTCCCCTCGACCAGTTCGACATACCGTTCGGCCGACCGAGCGACGATCGCCGGCCCATCCTGCAACACCTCCTGCCCCAAGAACGCCCCATAGATCCGCTCGTACGACCATGGCGCGAGCCGTGCCGCAACCCGGCGCACCTCGCCGGCCGCCAGCGGCATCATGTTCGGATAGCTCCACATGAACGACACGCGCCTTGCCCCAGGCGTGACCTGCACGATGTCGCCGGCCAGCAGGACGCCCTGGCCGTCGGCGGCACCTGCCCAGTGCAGCACGGTCCCGCCCGCAAAATGCCCACCGGCTCGGATCAGGGTTGTCCCGGGTGCAATCTCCAGCGTGTCGCCCGCCCAGGGCCGGATCGACGGCGACGGGCGCATGATCCAGGCACGGTCGGCCTCGTGCAGGTAGACAGGAGCCCCGAAGGCGGCGGCCCAGTCCTGCATGGTCGTGTAGTAGTGCGGATGGGAGATCGCGATGGCTTGGAGGCCACCCATCGCCTGGACCAGGGCCTCCGTCGCCGGATCGAGCAGGGCGATGCAATCCCAGAGGATGTTGCCCTGTGGCGTCACGAGCAGGAAGGCCCGCTGGTTGATGGCGAAGGCCGGCACGGTCTGCAGGCTGAACAGGCCCTGCTCGTGACGGCGCCATGCGTTGCGATGCGCCTGGGCCAGGGCGTCCCGGCTGATCCAGGACTGGCCGGACGCCGGCACGTACTGTCGCTCGTCCTGGCAGATCGGGCAGGCCTCGGGCGGCGAGGACGCCTCATACGAGGTGCCGCAGGCGGTGCAAAGCAAGACCATGTCCGAGCGCTCCCATGTCATGGCCGGTCTCGCCGCCACGCTTGAGGAAACTAGCGGCGGCGTCCAGTCACCGCATGGCCTTCACCGTCCCGACGATCGTGCCGGGCACCCGGGATCAGCCATCCGCGGCGTTCAGTGCAGGATCTGCTGCAGGAAGGCTCGCGCCCGCTCGGCCTGCGGGTTGGAGAAGAAGGCCTGGGGCGTCGCCTGTTCGACGATCTTGCCCCGGTCCATGAAGATGACGCGATCGGCGACCTGCCGGGCGAAGCCCATCTCATGGGTCACCACCGCCATCGTCATGCCCTCCCCAGCCAGCTGGACCATGGTATCCAGCACTTCCTTGACCATCTCCGGGTCGAGCGAGGAGGTCGGCTCGTCGAACAGCATGATGTCCGGCTCCATCGCGAGGGCCCGGGCGACGGCGACACGCTGCTGCTGGCCGCCGGAGAGCTGGGAAGCGAACTTGCCGGCCTGTTCGGGGATATGCACCTTGCGCAGGTAGTGCAGGGAGCGCTCGTCGGCGTCCTTGGCCGCCATGCCCTGGACTAGGCGAAGGGCGATCGAGCAGTTCTCCAGCACCGTCAGGTGCGGGAACAGGTTGAACTGCTGGAACACCATCCCCACCCGCCGACGTACCGCCTGGACCGTCTTCGACTCCCGCGTGAGCCTGATGCCGTCGACCAGGACCTCGCCTTCCTGGAAGCCCTCCAGGCCGTTGATCGAGCGGATCAGCGTGGACTTGCCCGATCCGGACGGCCCGCAGATGACCAGCCGCTCGCCCCGGCCGATCAAGAGGTCGATGCCGTCCAGCACCTTGAACGCGCCGAACCACTTGCCGAGCCCGCGGATCTCCACGGCGGGCGCCCCGGCCAAGGGCTGCGGCTCGCCGGCGTGGGGGTTCCGGTTCCGTCCGATCATGACGTCCACCTGGCGCCAGCGGGTTTCATCGTGCACTTGCCCGGTTGTAGTGGCGCTCGATCCGCGCCTGGACGAGTTCCAGGACGATGGAAAGGATCCAGTAGATCATCGAGGCGGTGATCATCATCTCGATGTGGCGGAACTCGGTCTGCCCCTGCGTGCGCGCCAGGTACATCAGTTCCCACACGCCGACGACCGAGACGAGCGAACTGTCCTTGAGCATCGCGATGAACTGGTTGCCGGTGGGGGGAATGATCACCCGCATTGCCTGGGGCAGGATGATCCGCGTCATCGTGCTGGCGGGCTGCAAGCCCAGGGCGCGCGAGGCCTCCCACTGGCCCTTCGAAATGCTCTCGATGCCGGCCCGGAAGATCTCGGTCATGTACGCGCCGTAGCAGAGCGAGAGGGCCGCGATGCCGGCCGGAACGGCATCGATGACGTAACCGAGTTGCGGCAGGCCCAGGTAGATCATGTAGATCTGCATGAGCAGGGGCAGCCCCCGGAACAGCGAGGTGTAGAAATTCGCGATGCCGAGCGCGATTCCATTGGACGACAGCTTCGCGATGGCACCCATCAACGCCAGGACCGAGGCGATGACGATCGAGACGGCCGAGATGTAGAGGGTCATCAGGAGGCCCTGCCTGAGCAGGAACCAGATCTTGCGGCGGATGAAGTCGAAGCTCAGGTCGAACGAATAGAAGAACAGAAGAATGAGCGCGGCCAGCTCCAGCCAGACGACATAGACCTGCCACCGCAGCGGCAAGCGCAGGACCACGCCGACATTGAAGCCGATGATCATGGTGATGGCAGCGGCGACGACGAAGTTTCCCAGAGCCGGCGACAGCGTTGCCAGGCCCAGCGACCCCAGGACCTCCTGCCCGACTTGGCTGGCGCCCACGTGCCAGTACTGAAGCACGACGAGAATGCCCAGAAGGGCCGGGACGAAGACGATCGGCCGCGTCAGCAGGGGAGGATAATCGACATTGTCTGCAAACTGCATGTGCCGTTTCCGTTAGCGAATGCGGTGCCGCGTCAGGCCGATCGCCGTTCCCGATAAAGGTCCATCGCCTGATAGCTCCAATAGGTGAGCTGGGCCGCGATCCTGCCGGCAAAGCCGCCGTTCCACACCAGGCCGAAGGGAGCGAACAGCCGGTAGCGGTCGGTCTCGCCGGTGATGGCCTCGGCGATCAACCGGCCGCCGATGGCGGTCGTGTTCAGGCCGTGGCCTCCGAACGCCGTGCAGTACCAGACGCCTGGCCGATAGCGGCCGATCTGCGGCATCAGGTGGCGGGCGTAGGACATCAGCCCGGACCAGACGATGTCGACCGGCAGGTCCTTGAGCTGCGGATAGGTGGAGACCATGGTCTGGTGCAGGAGCCTGCCCAGCCGGCGGGGCTCCGTCGTCCGCGTCGTGATCTTGCCGCCCCAGAGGATCCGCTCCCCGCCATCGACGAGGCGGTAGTAGTCGCCCGCCCGCCGGTCGTCGCCGATGGCAAACCGTGTCCGGATGGCGGTGGCGATCAGGTCCTTCGCCGGCTTGGTGAGCATCACGTAGGTGGCGATCGGCAGGTAGCTGCGCTGCAGGGAGGGCAGCAGCCCGCCCGTGTACCCCCCCGATGCGATCACGACGTCGCCTGCGCGAACCTCGCCATGGCTGGTGCGGACCGCCTTTGCCGGCTGGTCGATCGCGATGTCGAGAACGGCCGATCCCTCGAAGATGCGGCCGCCCAGCCGCTCGATCTCCCGGCCCAGGGCCCGCGCATAGTTCAGCGGGTGGAAGTGGAACGCGTTGGGATCGAAGAGCGCCTGATGGTAGCGCGGCGAAATGAGCAGGTCTCGGACCTGGGCCCGGTCCTTGAACTCCACGCGGTAGCCGAACTCCCGCTCGAGCCAGTCGCGATGCGCGCGCAGCTCGTCGGCAGCTTCACGACGCACCGTGGCGAGGATGCCGGGCATCAGGTCGGCATCGGGAATGGCCAGGGTCTGGACGGTGTCGGCGACCGCCCTGGCACCTTCGATCGACAGCCTGTGCAGGGCCTTGGCGTCGTCCGGTCCGGCCAGTCGTTCGATGTGACGGTAGCCTGCCGCATAGCCTGGGCCGACGAAGCCGCCATTTCGCCCGGACGCTCCCCAGGCGATCCGCTCGGCTTCGAGCACGCAGACGCTTCGCCCGCGGCGGGCCAGCTCCAACGCTGCGGTCAGCCCGGACAGGCCGCCGCCGACGATGCAGACATCGGCATCTGAGCGGCCGGTGAGCGCAGGACGTTGCACATCGCCGGCCGCGCCGGGCCGGTAATAGGTATCGACGTAAGACATCACGGGGATCCGGCGGAACAGGGAGCAGATGGGGACGGCGGCCAGCGCCGTCCCCGCCGGATCAGTGGCTGTAGTCCTTGCCGTACCATTTCGTGGTCAGCGCACTCAGCGTGCCGTCCTTGCTCATGTCCTGGATGATGCCGCCGAGCTTGGCGGTCCATTCCGGATCGCCCTTGTCGGCGACGACGACCAGCGGCTCCTTGAAGGCATAGTCGCCGGGAAGGACCTTGATCGGGTAGCCGTTCTTGATTGCACCCATGACGGTCTGCTCCGGTGCGATGACCGCATCGACACGCACGCCGTCGCCCAGGCGGAGGTCGTCGAACGGCAGCATCGAATCGGCGTAAGTGAGGACCTCGCCGGGCTCGAGCGTGTAGGTCACTTCAGGAGCGTCCGGCGCATCGATCTGCAGCTGGCGCCGGATATAGTCCTCGGACGTCGTGCCGGTCTCGACGCCGATCTTCTTCCCGTTGAGGTCGGCGGTCGAAGCGGCCGTGCTGTCCTCGTGAACGGCGAAGACATAGGGGCTGTAGTAGTAGATCCCGGCGAAATCGATCACCCCGGCCCGGGCCTTGGTCGGCGTGATCGAGCCGACGGCCAGGTCCCAGCGCCCATGCCAATGGCCGCCGGTCATGACCGCCCATTCGGGGGTCTCGAAGCTCGCCTCGGCACCCAGCCGCTTGGCGATCTCGTTGGCGACGTCGATGTCGAAGCCGACCATCTCGTTGTTGTCGTCGAGGAAGCTCTGCGGCGGCCAGCCGCTGTTGGTCGCGACCTTGAGCGCACCGCTCGACGTGACGCGATCCAGCGTCTCACCGGCCGACACCGCACCAGCGGCCACCGTCACCCCGAGTGCCGTCAGGACGGCCAAGAACATCCGTGTCATTTTTTTGCTTCCTTTGCCCGTGAATGCGGAAAAGCCATGGGCGTCGATTGGTGCGCTTCGTTGGTGTTTTTTGTCGCCCGGCAAGTGCCCCCGCATGAACCCTTAGGAGAGGAAACGATGCGATGCCAGGGGCAAGAAGCAGGTTGGCGGTGATGGGGGCGTTGATCGCCTGGGGGTGATGCCTTGGTCCTGGAGTATCAGGATTGTCAGCACTGGGTAGCGACTGTGCCGCGGCATGGCTGGTGGAAGTGCAAGACCTGACCTCCCATGCCCCACGTGCCATTTGCTCATAAAATGCCGTCGGATCTCGTAAGGCACGGGGTCGCGTATCACGGACGTGAAATCCGCGAAGCGCACTATGGGGTCACGCTTGAAAGAAACCGACTCTTCAACGTCCTCTGCCTCCGCCGGACCAAACACACGGCCAAGCTCAAGTTCAGACTGCCAGGTCTGGTAGGCGAGCTGATCGAGCCTATCGCCGTGCAGCGGCAAGCTCAGGCTCAGAAGCCGCAGGTGTACCGCGAGACCGATCTGACAGAGCGCCAGGTCGATCACGCCATCATGCAGATGTACCGAGACGGCGTGCTCAACGTGCAGCGCATCGCCGACGTCTGGAACGAGTGGGAGAAACCCACCTTCGAGGAGATCGCCGAGCGGCACAACGCTTGGAGGCGCTTCAACGCCACCACCTTCGCCCTGAAGGGCAAGGTCGCGGAGAATCCATCAGTAACGACACGGCTCCATCGCGTCATAGATGGTATCTGTGAAACGATCCATTAACGCCTAAAGCTTCCTAAGCCCCGCCACCGAGCGGGGCATTCTTTTGCTCGGCTACTAGGATTTCAACCAGAGGACCGTCTTATGCGGAAGCCACACTCCTCCGTCGCCGCTAAGCACTTTCCAATGTATGTTCCTTGGATTTCTGCGCAGCTGTAGCTCGACCTCAGCAAATGGAAATGCCGTTTTACCCTTGAAGTGAGACAGTCGAAGTCGAGCGCTTCGCCATCCTACCTCGACGTGTGCATCGAGGGTACTTTCGTAACCACTTGCTGTAAGTGTGCCTGACAGCACTCCATCATCAAGGGTCAGTTCGAGGTCAACGAAGTTGGTTTCAGTGCTGTGGATATCTCCTTCGTTGGTCCAGGACCCTACTAAGTCGTTCTTTAGACTTTCTCTTCTACTTCTCTGCGTTCTTATGATTCCATATCCGGCCGCAAGCAAGCTGGACTGCACCCCATTTGAACCGGACAGGGTCGATAGCCGATAAGGCATAGGCATACGCCTATGGATAAGGTCATGGCTTCTGATCCAAACGGACCCCCACCGCGCATCGAGGTGATCACTGCCGTCCAGCGTCGGCGCC
>NZ_DATAGQ010000111.1:0-5529 GCF_036263595.1 Geminicoccus sp.
GCCGGCATGGCCGAGCGGACGCCGAACTGCCTGGCCTCGTAGCTGGCGGTCGCCACCACGCCGCGTCCTTCACGGCCGCCGACCGCGACCGGGCGACCGCGCAGGCTCGGATCGTCACGCTGCTCCACCGACGCGTAGAACGCGTCCATGTCGACATGAATGATGCCCCGTTCCGCCACGTTAGCCGGCTTCACTCCTGTGGCCTCCTCTACACAAGCGCCGGCCATGGCGTGGCTTGCATGGCGTCCATGCTTGCAGCCGTCACGCGTGGCGACCAATCTCACACCGTTGTATGCGCCGCCATGTCGAACGGACCGTTTTTGGTGCGCGCACCTGGGAGATGGGTATGCGGTTGAAGGGTCTCCTCGTCGTTACCACGGCGATCGTCTCGCTCGCCATGGGCACGGCCGAGGCACAAACTCTGCGGGAATCGCTGGCCAGCGCCTACAACACCAATCCTGACCTGGGTGCTGCGCGGGCCGAGCTGCGGGCGACGGACGAACTCGTGTCGCAGGCCCTTTCGGGCTACCGGCCGCAGGTGGGTGCACAGGCCAGCTACGACATCATCGACTTGGCGACCAGCCAGGGCGACGCCACGCTTGATTCTTCCGCCGTGGGCCTGACGGTGACCCAGCCTCTCTACCGGGGCGGCGGACTCGATGCCAACCTGCGCGGCTCGGAGAATACCGTCCGCGCGTCCCGCGCCAACCTGATCGCCACCGAGCAGCAGGTGCTCTACGACGCGGTGCAGGCTTACGCCGGCGTGTGGCGGGACCGGTCGGTCGTGGAACTGGCCATCGCCAACGAGAAACGGCTCCAGCGCCAGCTCCAGGCCACCCGCGATCGGTTCAATGTCGGCGAGGTCGCCCGGACGGACGTCGCCCAGGCCGAGGCGCGCCTGTCGGATGCCGTGGCCTCGCGCGTCGAGGCGGAAGGACAGCTGCAGAACTCCATCGCTACCTTTCGGCGGGTAGTGTCGTTGGAGCCGGACCATGTCGACCAGCCGGTCAAGCCATCGGAACTCCCGGCGAACGAGGCGCAGGCGCAGGAACTCGCCGCCGCCAACCCGAACATCGCATCGGCCCAGTACACGCTCGCCGCCGCCAGGGACGATATCGACGTCGCCTTCTCGCAGATCCTGCCGCAGGTGGACCTGCGGGCCAGCACCTCCTACGCGAACGAGCCATCATCCAACCTGGAATGGCAGCGCGACGCCTCCATCGGCGTTCAGGTGACGGTCCCGCTCTACCAGGGTGGTGCCGAGTATTCGCAGGTTCGGCAGAACAAGCAGATTGCCCGCCAGCGGGACCAGCAACTGCTCTCGACCCAGCGCAGCGTCGCGGAGAATGTCACGACGGCCTGGGAGACGCTGCAGACCAACACCGCGAACATCAGCTCGCGCCAGTCCTCGGTGAGGGCGAACAGGATCGCCCTGGAGGGCGTGGAGCAGGAAGCGCAGGTGGGTTCGCGGACCGTGCTGGACGTGCTCGACGCCGAGCAGGAACTTTTCAGCTCACAGGTGGAGCTCGTACGGGCCCAGGCCAACGAGGTCATCGCCGCCTACGCCCTGCTCGCGACGGTCGGACAGCTCACCGCCGAGCGGCTCGACCTGGACGTCGAGCGCTACGACGCCGAGGCCTACTACAAGGAGAACCGTTCACGCCTGTTCGGCCTGGGCGATCCGCTGAACTGAGCCGAACGGGTGAACGATCCGGCCCATCTGCACGAACGAACCCGAATGACGGACAGAACGGCCGTGTCGTCCTGCCTGTTCGCAGGCTCGGTGCTGGCGATCCTCCTCGTCGCATCGACCGCCCATGGCCAGGGAATGAGCGTGGGCGGCGGCGGGTATGACGGCAACGACCCTTTCTCCAGCGACCCCTTCGGCGCCGTGACCGGCGAGTTCGGCGTCGACGACCCAGCCGGCGACGGGGCGGACTTCACCGGCCGCGACGCGCTGGCGGTCCTGCGGGCGGGGAGCTTGCTGACCGGGGACCTTCCCGATGGAATGCAGCTGGTAGCGGTCGACGAAGCCGGTCCGGCAGCGTTCGACCAGGCCCAGGGTGCGGTCGGCGACGTGCGCCTGCGACTGGATGGCGTGGACCATGACGCCGCCGTCGTCTGGCGGGGGTTTGACGATCCCGGCAGCTCGGTTGCCGCCATCGGCCAGCTGGCCCAGAGCGTGAGCCAGCGCTTTCGCGGGACGAGGGTGGAAGAAACCCACGTGACGGTCGGCGAGGATTCAATCACCTGCGTGGTCGTCCGTCTGGCAGACGACCACATCAACGTCACCTGCGGCATGTCCATCGGGCTGGATCCCCTCCAGTCCCTGGGGATGGTGGATGCCCACCTGACCAAGGGACGCAAGGTGGACGAGGCCATCCATCGGGCCGCCAGGTTGGCCGTCTGGGGCCGCGACCGGTGGATCGGGATCGAGAGCGAGCGACACAGCGGCTGAACCTTGCGGAGCGAGCGCCTTGGCGACCCACTATATCGAGCGCAGGCATCACCATTTCGGCTGGGACAACAGCCTGTCCCCCGTCCTGACGGTGCAGCCCGGCGACATCGTCGAGTTCGAGACGATCGACGCGTCCGGCGGCCAGCTGACCCCCAACTCCACGGCTGCGGACGTGGCGACGCTGGACTTCGGCAAGGTCAACCCCGCCACCGGCCCGATCCTGGTCGAGGGCGCGGAGCCGGGCGATGCGCTGGTCGTGCATGTGCATGACATGAAGCCCTCCGGCTGGGGCTGGACCGCGAACATTCCGGGCTTCGGCCTGCTGGCGCATCGCTTCACCCAGCCGGCCCTCGTCCACTGGCACTACGACACGACGCTGACGACGCCGGCTCCGTTCAAGGCCGGCGCGTCCGTGCCACTCAAGCCGTTCATCGGCGTGATCGGTCAGGCGCTTGCGGAAAGCGGCCTGCACAGCGTCGTTCCGCCGAGGCGGGTCGGCGGCAACATGGACACGGCCGACATCTGCGTCGGCTCGACGGTGACCTTCCCCGTGGAAGTGGAAGGTGCCCTGTTCTCCTTGGGTGATACCCATGCGGCCCAGGGCGACGGCGAGGTCTGCGGCACGGCCATCGAGAGTGCCATGAACGTCGTGGTCGAGCTGCAGCTGATCAAGAACCGGACGTTGAAGTTCCCGATCATCGACAACCCGAGCCCGCGCGGGCGGCACATCGACGGCAAGGGCTATCTCGTGACGACGGGGATCGGCCCGGACCTCATGCAGAACGCGATCGAGGCGCTGGACCAGATGGTCGACCTGATCTCAGACCGCCTCAAGATCGAGCCGGTCGACGCCTACATGCTCTGCTCGGCCTGCGCCGATCTCAAGATCACCGAGATCGTCGACCAGCCGAACTGGATCGTCGGCTGCCACTTCCCCAAGGCGGTCCTGCCCTAGCCTCCTGCGGCAACAATGTTCCCCGCTGGAACCCGATCGGGCCGGCCAGCCAGATAGCTGCCGATGGCGCCTCGGGTCGCGACCACCGCGTCATCCAGGGCGGAAAGGAGTTCCGCAGCGTCCTGGCCTGCATCCAGCCATCGCTCGATAGCTCCGGCCAGGTCTGCGATGCGGGCGAGGCCGAACGTGCCGGCCGTTCCTCGCAGGCGATGCGCTTCCGCCGCCATACGGGCCGCGTCCCCCGCAGCCTTGTGAAGGCGGGCGGTGCTCTCCTCCGCACCGCTCAGGCCTCGCTCCAGCATGGTGCGAAGCATGTCCTGGGTCATCCTGGCGCCCATGGCGTCCACCTGAGCGGAATTGAGCAGGAGCTGCTGGCCGAAGTCGCGCCGGAATTGAGGGGCCTGATCGGGCTGCAGCCTGACCGACGCCAGGTTCCCGCCCACCACCTGGGCCAGGGCGTCGAAGAGTTCGTTCCAGACCACCGGCTTGGTCAGGCATCGATCCATGCCCGCGCTGAGGCAACGCCGGCGCTCGCTGTCCAGCACGTTCGCCGTCAGCGCCAGCACCGGGATGGCGTTCAGCGGCGCCGGCAGCTGGCGGATCCGCCTGGTGGCTTCCATCCCGTCCATGACCGGCATCTGGACGTCCATCAGCACCACGTCGTAGCCACCCGCCTTGAAGGCTTCGACGGCCTGCGCGCCGTTCTCGGCAAGCTCGACGGCATGCCCCCGCCGGGTGAGCATGGTGCTCATCAGCTCCCGGTTGGCCGGCACGTCGTCGACCACCAGGATTCTCAGCGGCCGGATGTCGAGCGTGGCACCGACACTGCGGGCAGCCGCCGCCTTGGCGGTTCCATGCTGCAGGTTCACCTCGAACCAGAACGTGCTGCCCTTGCCGGGTGAACTGTCGACACCGATCACGCCGTCCATCGCCTCGACCAGCCGCTTGCAGATGGCGAGGCCCAGGCCGCTGCCGCCATACTGCCGGTTGGTCGACCGGTCGGCCTGCACGAATGGCTCGAACAGCGCCGCCTGCCGCTCGAGCGGAATGCCGATGCCGGTGTCGCGCACCTCGAACCGCAGGCGCACCGTCGCCGTTTCAGCCATGGACTGATGCATGGCGACCGCCACCTCGCCTTGCGTCGTGAACTTCAGGGCGTTGCTGGCAAGATTCACCAGGATCTGGCACAGCCGCGTGGGATCCCCGACCAGCACCATCCCCGCCGGCACGTCGTGCTCCATCCGCAGTGCCAGCCCGCGCTCGGTAGCCTGCGGTGCAAGCAGCGAGTGAACCTGCTCCAGGACCTCCTGCGGCACGAAATCGATCTGCTCCAGTTCGAGCCTGCCGGCCTCGATGCGGGAGAAGTCGAGGATCGAATTGATGATGTTCAAAAGGTGGCTGCCCGAGCGGCAGATGGTCTCGACATAGTGCCGCTGGGTCCGGCTCAGGCCTTCCGACGCCAGCAGGTCCGCCATGCCCAGCACGCCCGTCATCGGCGTGCGGATCTCGTGGCTCATCGCCGCCAGGAATTCCGACTTGGCGAGGTTGGCCTGCTCGGCCGCCAGCGCCAGGGTCTGCATCTCGCTGGCCTGTTGCTCGAGCCGGAGCGACGCCTCGGCCAGCATCTGCTCGCGCTGCTTCTGCTCGCTGACGTCGCGCGCCAGCCCCACCAGGCCATCAGGATTCCCGGCCTGGTCGAACATCGGCACCTTCATGGCCAGCATCCAGCGGAACTGGCCGTCGCCGCGGATCTCCGACTGTTCCAGCAGCGCCGGCCGTCCCGACTGGACCACTCGCGCCTCGTCATCCCGGTATCGTGCCGCCATGTCGGGCGGATAGAGGTCCATGTCCGTCCGACCATAGAGCTGCGTCGGGTCGTCCACGCCCATGGCGGCGGCCGTGGCCTGATTGGCAATGATGAAGCGTCCGTCCCGGTCCTTGGCGTAGATCCGGTCCGGCATGCTCTCGAAGATGGCCCGGTAGATCTCGTTCTCGCGGCTTTTCTCTGCGAGATCGGCTTCGATACGCTTTTGCTCGGTAATGTCGACGCTGGTGGCGATGAGGCGGGTCGCCGCGCCGGTCTCGTCCCACTCGACCACCTTGCCGCGGCCCAGGA
>NZ_DATAGQ010000112.1:0-8345 GCF_036263595.1 Geminicoccus sp.
CAAAGGCCGCCGGCAGCAGCGCTTCCACCAGGCTCACCTGACCCACCGCCTTGCGCACCATCGGACGCCCCCATCCTGCTTCACCAGGATCGAATCACAGCAGCACGGCCAAGGCCAGGGTTTCGCGGCAGTCTCCATAGGAACCAGGCTGCGTCCGGTCCTGACCAGCAGCGGATCGCCTGTCGTCGCGCGCAACGCTGCCTCCTGTGAGCAGCGCATCCAGGGCGACTAGCAGGTTGAAATCGGGCTTCGGCATGCGTCGACCTTGGCGCCGCTTGTTCGTGATGTGGGGTTCAACGCACGAACATGGTGCGAATGATGCGTGTCATGCCATGTGGGGCCAAGGGCTAGCACCTACGACTTGTGCCTCCTGATGAGCTTTTCAGTCTTGGTTTCAGCAGAGTCCTAGGAGTGAGTAGGGCAGGGTGCGGCACCATGGCTGGCCAAGATGCTGACCATCAGCCGGCGTCATCGCGGCATCAGAAGGGGCTGCCGTAGCGGCCGTGATGGCGGATCTGGAGCCGTCGTAGATCTTGAAGCAGCTGTTGGTCGGCGGCCGCTCACAGGCTCTCGGGCCACAACCGCCAAGCGTAGTAGCCGCTCGGCGATACCTTGAGCACGCGGCACATGAGGAGCACCGGTTAGGTGTAGCCATGCTGCTCGATGAAGCTAAACCTCATCTCGGCACCTCCGCGAAGATGCCGATGGCTTTTTTGGACGTCGCACGCCATCCGCGTCCGGTCGAACTCGCGCTTGAGCTTGGCGATCTGGGAGGCGAGATCGGCCAGCGAGGCTGCCCTCGGCCCGACTGTGCCCGTTCGCGGTGCCACTGCCCGGGACGGCATCACCGTGCCAGGGATCGCCGCCCGCCATGCCCGCAGCACCGAGGGCTGAACACCCAGCTCGGCCGCCACCTGCGTCAACGGACCATTGCTGCTCTCGAGCAAGGCCACGTCTCGCGCTTGAACGCAGAAACGAACTCCCGCCTCGTCTTCGGCCACCATTCTCGCTCCCTCAGGAGCGGATCAAAGGTGTCCATAGAAGCGAGATAGGCTCTGGCAGCCTAAGTGAAACGCGTGGCCGTTGTTGACGATCAGCAGAGCTGCTGAGCATGTGTCGGTGTTTGACCTGGAAGCTCGCCAGGGGCGGCCGAATTGTACTGCTCGCTGCGCAAGGCGAATATGTTCCAGTGAGCACGCTCGGGTTGGTCAGCACATAGGCCTCGGCATCCAAGGCTGGCTTGGCCGAAGCGACGTCCAACGCAAGGTATGAAGTCTCTACGAAGGATCCAGTTGCAGGAGCTGGGCGTAGCGCTGTAGGTCGCTCTTCTCGATGGGATCGCGTGTTACGCGCTGCGCCATTGCCGGATGGCCGGTTGCCGCGTAGGCCAACGCCAGATTGTTCATGACACGTGCCGGTGCGTTCGACCGCCTTGCCAGCGGCACCAGGATCTCGATTGCTTCAGCGGCACGACCGGACAGCATCAGGCACAGTGCGCGGTTGTTGGCGATGGCAAGATCGTCCGGCGCGGCCTCGGCCGCCGCAGCATGCCACGGCAATGCTTCGGCATGGCGACCGATCAGATCCAGCGCCACGGCCTTGCCACTGAGCGCCTCTGCGTCATCCGGCACCACGGCCAGTGCACCCTCGAACAAGGACAGCGCTTCCGGGCTGCCACTCAAAAGCCGGATTCTACCTGACTGGACGAGTAGCTCGGGCGCGTTCGGCATCCGGGCAAGCGCGCGGTTCAGTACCTCGTCCGCCTGTGCCAGACCGCCGGCGCGGATCAGCGCGGCCGCATAGCGGGCCTGTGCCTGCGGGTCGTCCTGTCGGTTGCCTGCCTCGGCTCCATAGATGGAGAGCGCCACGCCCGGCTGTCCGTTGGCTTCCGCCACCGAGGCCACCCGCACGCGAGATGATTCGTC
Organism: Geminicoccus sp.; assembly: GCF_036263595.1. Classification (NCBI taxonomy): domain Bacteria; kingdom Pseudomonadati; phylum Pseudomonadota; class Alphaproteobacteria; order Geminicoccales; family Geminicoccaceae; genus Geminicoccus; species Geminicoccus sp. The sequence continues at coordinate 1,926 of NZ_DATAGQ010000112.1, forward strand.
TGGCTCGCGCAGCGCCGATCGCTCCTGGACGGTACAGGCCGCCGCAGCCAAGCCAAGCAGGAGCACCAGAACACGCGAGCCTGCCAAGGTGCTCATCTCGTTCTCACAAGTTGTTCATGAGCTGGAGGATGGACGGGCCGATCAGGACAATGAACAGGCTCGGCATGATGAACAGGATCAGTGGCATCACCAGCAGGGCTGGAAGCCGTGCTGCCTTCTCCTCCATAGCTACCATCCTTTCCTGCCGCATCTCGGCCGCCAGCACGCGAAGTGCCTGGGTAAGGGGCGTGCCGTAGTGTAGGGCCTGGGCCAGCGTGGAACCGAGGCGCCGGTAGCCCTCAAGATTGGTTCGCTCCCCCATTCGCATCAGTGCCTCCCGGCGATCCGGCAGCATGCGCAGTTCCTGGCTGAGGATCGTGAACTCTCGCGCGACCGCTGGGCTAGAACGCTCCATCTCACGTGCCACCCGGTTGACCGCGGATTCGAGACCGAGGCCCGCCTCGCCGCACACGACCATGAGGTCCAGCGCGTCCGGCAGCCCCTTGCGCAGTGTCCTGAGATAGGGTCCCCGCAGGAACCGCAGTACCCAGTTCGGCCCAAACACCCCCAAGAACAGCGTCGGCGCCACCAAGAGGCCGTGCATCAGCCAAGTCTCGGTCATCACGGCACCGAGAAGGTAACCCAGCACCGGCAAACCCAGCATCACTACGATCTTCATGCCGATGAAAGCCGAGGCCGCACGTCTAGCATCGAACCCTGCGGCGCCGATGGCACGCTCAAGTTGGGCCAGATCCTGCGCCGAGATTAGAGCCGTGCCACGCGCCGCCTCACCCAATCGGGCAAACATGCTTGCGGCGCTGAGCGCCAGAGACGTCCCGGCAGAAGTCTGCACATCGCTTGGATGCATCACTACCCGGATCCGCCGGATGAGGTCCCCCTCCTCAGCCACGTGCGCCAGCAGAATAGCGACAACGACGGAGAGGCTGAGGGCAGCCAAGCCCGCGGCAACTGCAGCAATGACGGTGGGCGTGACCATCAGTCCTCCGTCGCCCGGCGAATCAGCCAGCGGATGGTCAGGGAGCCCAGCGTCATCAGGGTCAACCCGGTCACCATCATCTTGAAGCCGGCCTGCTCGCTCCAGAATGTATTCAGGTAACCTGGACGGATCACGGACATCGCCAGGGCGCAGATGAAGGGCAGAATGATCAGGATTACGGCTGACGTCGTCGATTCCGAGGCCAATGCCTTGGCCCGGGCCGCCAGAGCTACGCGCTTGCGCACGATCTCCGCCAGGTTCTCCAGGGTCTCGCCTAGGCTGCCGCCAGTCTGAGCCTGAAGGCCAAGTGTCACTGCCAGGAAGCCGTATTCCGTCACCTGGGTACGGTCATAGAGGCGGAAAAATGCAGACCCCACGCTGTTGCCGATGGCGGTCTCCCCGACAATTCGGGCAAACTGCGGTCCGGTAGGTGCCGGCATGTCACGGGCGACGCTGCGCAGCGCCTCGGCCATCGGCAGCCCCGACCGGACTGCCCGCAGGATCAGCCCCAGCGCATCCGGAACCTGCTTGAACAGCGCGTCGCAATATTTGCGGTGCTGCCAGCGAAAGATCATGCGCGCGCCCAGCACGGCGCTGATCATACCCATCGGCAGCGCTAGCATCTTGCCCAGATAGAAACCGGCAATCCACCAGCCGCTCAGGCCGATGCCGGTTGCCAGCAGCATCACTACCGGCCATGCCAGGACCTGCTCCTCCGGCAGGTCCGGATGGAAGCCAAGCAGCCGGGACAGCCGCTGCCGGAAAGGCTGGTCGCTCTGCGCGGCGACACGAATGCTGGGCATGGCATCCGCGGCCGCCTTCTCTACACGACCCCGCACACCGAATTCATTGACGCGTCCCCTGAGCTTGCGGCTTCGCTCGCGAACAAGCAGCCATGTCGCGACGCTGATCAGCAGTACCGCCAGAAGCGCCGCCCCAAGCGCGAGCAGGCGGTTCGTGTCATGCATCGATCAGCGCCCGCATCCAGGCGTCTCCCAGCCCGAAATACTGCAGCCGGTCATGGAAGTTTGGCCGCATGCCCGGGGTGACCCAATGCCCCAGGATCCGGCCATTCCGGTCCTCGCCGCCGAACTCGAAGGTGAAGATGTCGTTCATCGTGATGACATCCCCCTCCAGGCTGGCGACCTCCGAAATCTGCGCAACCCTGCGGCCGCCGTCGCGCATCCGCTGGATCTGGACGATGATGTCCACGGCGCTGGCGATCTGCGTGCGGATGGCGCGCACCGGCAGGCTGGCGAGGCCCATCTGCACCATGTTCTCGATGCGGGTCAGCGCATCGCGGGTAGTGTTGGCGTGGATGGTGCAGATCGAGCCGTCATGGCCAGTGTTCATCGCCTGGAGCATGTCGAAGGCTTCGGCACCGCGCACCTCGCCCACGATGATCCGGTCCGGCCGCATTCGCAGTGCGTTCTTGATCAGCTCGCGCTGGTGGATCTCGCCCTTCCCCTCCAGGTTGGCCGGACGCGTCTCCAGCCACACCACATGCGGCTGCTGGAGTTGCAACTCCGCCGCGTCCTCGATGGTGACGACGCGCTCATCGTGATCGATCAGTCGGCTCAGCGCATTCAGCATCGTGGTCTTGCCGGAACCGGTACCGCCGGAGATGACGATGTTCAGGCGTGCCCGCGCCGCGATCTCCAGAACACGAGCGACCGCGGGCGATAGGCTGCCGAAGCCGACCATCGCCTCGAAGTCAATTTTCTTCTTCGAGAACTTGCGGATCGAGATGCATGCTCCGTCGATGGCAAGCGGCGGGAACACCACGTTGACGCGGCTGCCATCGGAAAGCCGGCAGTCGACCAGCGGGCTGGACTCGTCTACCCGGCGGCCGGCGGCAGCTGCCATCTTCTGGCCGATGGTCGCGACCTGGGCGGAGTCACGAAACCTGATGTCGGCCCGGTGTATCTTGCCGCGCACTTCGATGAAGACGTGGTTCGGCCCGTTCACCATGATGTCGCTGATGCTGTCGTCACGGAGCAGCGGCTCCAGAGGGCCGTAGCCGACCATGTCGTAGGCGAGCTCCTCGGCGATCCGCGCCTGCTCATGTGCCGCCAGTTCCAGACGCCCTCGGCTGGCCAGATCGTGTACCAGCGCCTCAAGTTGAATCTGCAGCTCGGTTGCGGGCAGCACAGAGGCGGTCACCGGGTCCACGCGCTCCATCACCTGGCTGCGCAGCCGTGTGGCCGGGGATTCGGCCGGCTGTTTGGCGGTAGGCGAAACCGGCTGCGATACGGCAGTCGCGTTCACGGCCAGCGGCACATCGCTCCTGCGCCCGAAAGTTTTCATCGGGCGAGCAGCCAACGCAAGATGGACGGGCGTGCGCTCGTGTCGGTCCTCATGCCGAAGATCTCCCGTGTAAGTGGTGCCAGCGCCTTGCGCAGAGATGCACTGGCAGCCCCCGATGCCTGTCCCAGGTTTGCCGCGCGAGGCAGGTGCCGCGGCAGGTCGGGGACGATCACGTCAGGGCGCCGGCCGAGGCCTTCGATGATCAACGGCAGCTTCATTCCGCCGGGCGCACCTAGGCGGTTTAGAACGAGGATTGGCTGGCTGTTCGGCGAGACAGAGGTGATCAGCTTGCGGGTCGCCTCCGCGTCCCGGACCCCGGCAAGATCGGGACCGAACACCACGATGGGGATCCGCGCCGCCGCCAGCACCTGGCGCTCATAAGGCGAAGGCGGGTTGGGCAGGTCGACCACGACATGGCTGAACCGTTGGCGCAGAATGTCCAGCAAATGCATCACACCTTCAGGAGACGGCTCGGGCTGCGCCTCGAACGGCTCTTCGGCCGCAATCAGGCGAAGCCGCCCCTGGACCGTGGCTGCCATCCGGTCGACGAAGAGGGGGTCCACCCGCTCCGGCTCCTCAAGCGCCACCCGAAGACCGTTGCCGACCTTGGTGGCCAGCATCATCGCCGTTGTCCCGCCGCGCAGATGGAGGTCCAGCAGGGCGATGTGCCCCTTGGTGGCTTCCAGCTGCAGTGCGAGATGCACGGCCAGCGTGGTTGCCCCGCAGCCCCCGCGTGCACCACAGACGACGATGATCTGGCTGCCGCGCTGCACCGTCTTCTCGGTAGACGGCACCACCAGGGGCCCGAACAGGGCCGAGACGTTGCTGCGCGTGAGCGGCTTGTAGATGTACTCATCGACCCCCAGGTCACGGATGAGCTCGCGGTAGAAGCTTACCTCCGAGCGGTCTCCAACGACGAGCACCCGGACATCCGGCGTGCAGACCGCAGCCAGCTCGTTCAGAGCGCTGATGGGATCCTCAATTCCGGAGATGTCGACCAGCAGGACGCGCGGCGTTGCCTCGTTTGCCAGGAAGCGTGCAGCAGTGCGCGCCGTGCCGCGCCGGATCTGTGCGCCAGCCATCGTGTCCGCGAGACCGGCTTGGATGGCGGCCTCGCTTTCCTCGTCGGCCACGAAAGCTAGAAGAGCCGTACGGTCGGCATCGATCGGGGGGATGGCAGCACCGCGGGCGAGTGCCAGAGCATTCGCTGGTGTCATGCGATGATGTCCCTCTTCATGGGGCGGATCTATTCATCGGGAACTATGATGTAGGTATCGGGCAGCGGGTAGCGCTTGCCATTCAGCAGTCGATCGACGGCATCGGCGGCCGTCGGGCCATGCGAGCCCACGGCTCCAATCCCATGGTGAAGATGAGCCGGCTCTACCAGCATAGCCTGCAGGTTTAGGTCGTTGACGCCGGCAGGCTGCAGGGTGCCGGGACGATCGTAGGGATCTGCATTGCAGGCGGCCAAGCTGAGCAGGACCAGGAGTGCCGTGAGCGGTCGGAGCATGCACTCTAATCCAGAATGAAGCCGGCATCGAAGGGCTTGGTACCCATCGGGGCGGGCTGAAGGCCGCGAGCAACTTGGCGGTTGAGCAGGATCCGCTCGATGTCCGTGGCGGCACGGAAGCCGTCCAGCGGCGTCGACAGAGCCTCCGGATTGGAAACGGGGCGGACGAGATAAGGAGTGACGATGATCACCAGCTCGGTCTCGTTGCGCCGGAAGGCCTCTGACTTGAACAGGGAGCCTAACACAGGGACCTCGGAAAGCCCGAGCACACCATTGGTGAGCTGGGAGGAAGTGCGCTGCAACAGGCCTGCGATGGCAAAGCTCTGCCCGCTGCCGAGTTCGACAGTGGTTTCGGCCCGGCGCACCGAAAGAGCGGGAATGCGCACAGTGCTGGTCGCCAGCGGAACTGTAATCGCACCGTTTTCGGACAGTTCGCTCACTTCCGGCCGCACGCGGAGGTTCAGCCGCTCGGGCGACAACACGGTCGGCACGAAGGATAGGCTGACACCAAACGGCTTGAACTCGATGGTGATCTGCTCGTCGTCGGCAGCGACCGGGATCGGAAACTCGCCGCCTGCCAGGAAGCTGGCCGTCTCACCCGATTGCGCAGTCAGATTCGGCTCCGCCAGCACAGTGATGAGCTGATCGGCGGCGAGGGCATCGATCAAGGCATTGATGTCCAGATTGGATGAGCGATAGCCGATGCCCAGCCGGTTGGGCAGCCCACTGCCCACAATGTTCGCTGGCCGGTTGTTGAGCGCGTTCAGGATCTGCGAGCCTACCACAGCGCCTGCGTAGAGCGGCGTAACAGCACCACTCGTGGCAAAGCCGATGGCGAAGCTGCCGCTGCTGAACAAGGCTTGCCAGTTGAAGCCGAGCTCGCGCGTCACTTCGCGAGAGATCTCGATCGCGCGGACCCGCACGTTTACCTGGATCGTCGACAGCATGGTCATCTGGTTCACCAGCGTCTGCCCCTCCCCGAGGTGACCACGCGCAACCGCTACGACCGACTGTGCATCCAAACCGGTTGCAACCGTTCCCGAGAGAATCAGCGTGTTGTCCGACGCTTGGACCTGCACCTGCGCAGCGCCCGTCAGTGTCCGGTGGATCGCCTCCTCGACCGCACCGGCGTCCAATGGCGCTGCCTCGTTAGCTTTCTCTGGCGGAGCAAGTGCCGCAGGCCATGGGCCTGCTTGCCCGTCTGCCGGCCATGCCGCGCTGGGTCGTGGCGGATCGCGGCTATACCAGCCATGCCTTCCGCGAGCGCATCTGGAACCTGGGCGCACGACCGGTGATCCCACCGCAGCGGCACGAGGCACCGGTCGCTTGTCCCGGCTGGATCTACAACAATCGCAACCGGGTGGAGCGCTTGTGGGCCAGGCTCAAGGAGTGGCGCGCCATTGCTACCCGCTACGAGAAGAGAGCCAGCTGGACACCTCCAAAAACCGCTCGTGCGTGTCCGGCATCGGTGGTGGGATGAGGCCAGTCTGGTAGGAGGCGGGCATGGCGGGTCAGGCTGGTTTCTTCGACGTCGAGGAGCGGCTGGCTGGCCTGTCGAAGAAGGGCG
>NZ_DATAGQ010000113.1:0-23508 GCF_036263595.1 Geminicoccus sp.
AGCATTGGCAGGGGCGTGGCTGCGGGCACCGGACCGGATGGCGCTGGAGACGTTTGTTCGCCTGAAGGCGCTGGAGCGCCAGGACCTGGCGGCGATGACCGGCGCGCAGCTGTCGGCGCTCAACAAGCTGGGCGGCCTGCTCGGGCTGAACCCGGCCGAGCGCGCCAGGATCAGCGTGCCGCCACCACCGCAGGAGGAGGATCCCGATGACGTGTTCTTCCGGCCCCGCGTCGTAGGCCGGTAGGGAAGACGCCATTGTAGCTTGTCATCGCCACCAGAAGCGGCGCTGTCACGCACCGTTTGCCTAAGCTGCAGGAGCGGCGGAGAAGCATGGCAGCACGATCGTGATCCGGGATAGGTCACAAGGGTGGCAGTTCGTTCGTCTGCATCTGGCTTCGGGCTGATGCCTTCTCACCGCCGCTGCTCTCCCGTCATCGCGACAACCCTGCCTTGGGAGAGGGTGAAGGTCCTGGTGGCGAAGCCTGAACAAAGATCCGCGCCGGCATCCGACATCCGCCGGTCATCCCGCCAGTAGTAGCGGGTCTCGACGACCAGGCGATCGGGCGTATCGTCGAGCACCTTGGTCTGGGTCACATCCATGGATGGTGACACACAACGAGCCCCATCTTCCCAGGCATTGGCAGCATAATAGTCATGGATCGAGGCAATCGCACCTGGATGATCTGGCACCTGCACCGCGGCACAGCCCGCAAGGACAAGGCCGCCTGCCAGAACCAGACAGCGAAGCATGTTCATCAGGATGGTCCTCCGGGATTGTTCCGCCGCCGGGAAGAACATGACGTCAGCTTGATCGTGCCGACGCAACGGCGGATTCTCATGGTCAGGCCATCATGATCGACGTCGAGCTACCGACAGCGGCGCTGACACAGCCAGCGCCATCACCCACTGGCAGCGGTGGACAGACACAGCAGGTGCCTGCGCATTGCCAGATTGTGTGCTGCTCCACCTCTGGCTATCGCCGAGACCGTGCATCGGCATGCCGCATTGATGGGTCTTCGAGGGGCAAGCCTCTGAAAGGCTACGGATTCCAGCCTTGAATTAGAAACTAGCCTAGATGCAGCTTGTCTGTTCAGTTGGCCAATTATGACGCCCGGCGCCCAGTGTTGAACCGAACCCTCATGACGGTGGCTGAGTCGGGGCCGGTGCCATTCCTGTTCAATGCGGAGAGCATGTTGCCATGACGCTCCTAACGGACAACGGGCGGCACGTTATCGGTTCGGTCCAGACGGGATCCTGACGACGAGCTGGGTGCGGCGTAGAGCGGCCGCTCTACCGATTGCAGCAGGGGCTTGAGCGTGGTCAGCGGTAGGGGGATCTCATGCCCGATGCCGACTGGCCACTCGGTAAACCTGATGATCATGGTCTGCCCGGCCATGATCTGCTGATAAGTCTCAGGCGTGACAGCAACCCGCGCGCTTCCTGCATTATAGTTCCACGGCATGTCGATCGTCGGATTATCATCGATTTCCACATCACCGTGACGGCCCGGGTAGATATCCCCCGATAAGGATATATTATCGTCGGTTACAATGATCCTAGCAGACTGCGTGCAGCCATACACATTACTGTAGGTAATGGTGTAAGCTGGGAAGCAGAATCTCTTGATGGCGGCGCTGTCGACGCAAGTGCTTTGCCATTGAGATGGGCTAGAACGGCCATCGTCGGTGAAACTTGGCGCTGCTACCTGGTGGCCGCAGGCAGAAAGGACCATCGCAGCGGTAAGCAACAACAACGATCTCTTCACAGCACCCAGAGCGCTTAGAAGCCGAACTCGATCAACGTGCAGTGACAGGCTGATCGTGCTGGCAGTGGCCGGTACGGCATGTGGAACAGGACGCAGGCAACCCTGGTCGGGCGCATAGCTCACGGTGCAGCCGGCATGGTTGCTCTTGGCCTTGGCACCAGGCCTTCAGCCAACCCAGGGATCACGTCCGCCATGCGGATCCCCAGGCATTCATAGCTGCGATCGGTCATATGAAGCTGATCGGCCCCCACGACTTCATCCTCATAAAGGCTGCCTGAACTGATCCACCAGGACATCAGGTAGTGCCGATCGAGGAACGGAACATTGTTTTTCAGGGCGATGGCACGCAGGGCGTTGTTCATCTCTATCATGGGCTTGCCCCTGGCCTCGTCTGCAACTGGCTGGAGGGACAGGAGGGCCAGTCGGGCACCACTGTTCTGGATGCGCGTGATACCGACTTGCACTTGCTCCATGACCGTGACGGCATCACGCACATAGATCGTGTCGTTGGTGCCGAGCTGCCAGATCACCAGGTCCGGCGTAAGCGAGAGGACGTCACGGTCCAGGCGGACCAGATTGTCAGCTACCACCTCTCCAGCGACGCCGCTGTTGATGACCTCAATGTGCTCGTCCGGAAAGCGACGGTCGAGAACCCGCTGAAGCTGAAACGGGTAGTTCTTGGCCGGGACGGTAGCGCCGATACCCTCGGTACTCGATGAACCCAGCGTGACGATGCGCAAGCCCGCAGGAATGGTCTCGAGCATCGGCAAGGGCTGGCCGTTGCCCAGGTAAGCCCAGCCTTCAGGCGGCGTGCCACAAGTATCGAATATAGAATCACAACCTGACAGGATCAGGAGGATAGCCGAAACAAAAAAAAGCTTAAAAGTGCGCATTAGTTTCAGCGATAGATGGTGGACATGAACACAATAGATGTCCCATCAAGGATGTCGCAAGCCCGTCAGCGTCTTGCTGATGCCGACGACGCTGCGAATGAAGATACGGCCTGCTGTCGATATCAAGACCTATTTGCCCGAGGGATCGCGATCTTCATCAAATCGCTTGCTAGCTTGCACTGTCGGTGGGAACCGCCGCAATAGGCACACTCAAGTGCAGCTTACCTAAGCAGATACCACATCCTTCAGCCGCACGGGCACACGAGTAGCGGGAACCAGGGTTGAGCAGCACTGTCTTCCATCTGGGATGATCGCGATGATCCCTCGCTCTTGGTTTCTCAGATGACCTACTCTGTTTCTATCGATGTCCTACACGATCACGGAAGATTCTCGCGCCTCCTGGCCACGCTGATCACCACAGGAGCATACGCAGACGCCGAATATGTGCTGGCGATGATGCGGACTGATATGGCCGAGCTTGGCCATGTACCATCCGGCAGCGACTGGCCGAGCCCGGGGCAGGCGTCCCCCCCGAACTGGCCGATCTACGAGGCTGCCCTGCGCTGGTGCCGGAGCTTCCGCTACTGAGCAGCTCTCCATCTTCCTGGCAGGAAGAAGGAGCTATCCTCAGCCGCCCGTACTCGCAGCCGGAACAGGCGCCTGAGGCCTGGGTGGCGCTGGACGGCTGGTCCGGGCGAGACCGATGGTCCAGGACAGTAACGGGATCCGGGAGACCATCATGACCAGGAGCAGGGTGCTGGCGAGCACCAGGGAGAACTTCACGCTGGCCATCTGCCAGGGCCTCAGGTCCCACGGTGCGATCATGATCTCGACAAGGTCCATCATGATTGGGTGCATCAGGTAGATGCCGAAGCTGAACGGCGCCAGCTGCGAGAAGATCGGCGGGAATGGCTTGTGCCGCAGCGACATGATCCCTAGGAACAGGAGCGGCGGCATCAGATAGTCGGCCCAAAAGCCCGGCGTGAAGTTGTAGGCCCAGGTGCCCGTCCGGATGATCTGGTAGGCGTAGACCAGCTTCACCATGAACAGCGAGGCCGCAAGCAGGAGCACCACCCCGAAGATCTGGCGCCCGGTATTTGCGTCGAAGTCCCGCTTGAGGATCCCGTAGAAGCTGGCGGCCACGATCCCGTAGCCGCCATAGGTCAGGATCTTCGCGACACGGACGAGGTAGTCGAGGTAGGGCGTCCCGGCGAACGTGCCGTAGAGCCACTGGTCCAGGACCAGCTTGGCAGCCAGGAAGACGAGCACCATCACGCCGAGAATTGGCTGCCGCACCGCCAGGACATAGGCCGGGAACAACAGGATCATGCCGAACAAGGTCGGCAGGAAGTGCATGTGGTACTGCACGTTCCCGAGCAGGAAATAGCCGACCCAGCTCCAGGGGTCTCCGAGTTCGCCCAGCAGAGCCGGCGCATAGCCAAAGTAGCTGGCTTTGATCAGACGGTAGAAGGCATAGAACACGACCCAGAAGGCGAACGGCACCAGGAGGCGTCGAGCCTGGTCCTTGATAACGGTGTCATAGGGGCGGGGGCGCCGGTCCAGCGCCATGAGCAGCAGGAAGAGTGAGATCACGAGGAACAGCTCGGTCCGCGCGATGTAGACGACCGATCGAAACAGGATGGGCGCGATCCGCTCCCCGATGGGGTAGGCAGGGAACGGATTGCCGCTGGGATCCGACGTCGAATGCACGGCGACGATGCAGATGCCCGCAAGCAGCCTCAGCGTGTCCAGCCAGACGAAACGGGAGGCTTCCGAAGTCCGATTGGCCATTGCCCTCTCGCCACAGACGGAACAGGCACTATCTGGTTCTTGTCAGGGGGAAGAACCAGGGCGATGTCCACAGAAGAGTTGGATTTCGCCAGGTTCATCATGATGATGATGCGCATATAAAGTGATTTAATATGACGTTCTACTTCACGCGCTATGAAGACCGGACACCACCTCCTCCAGTGCCGCACTCAGATACGCGAGAGATGTTGTGGCAGTTTCTTGCGACCATATCTCTTGGTCTAGGCGGATGGTACATTGGCTGGCGCTGGCTGGCGTCCCTGAATACAGACGCCTTGTGGTTCTCCATCCCCGTCGCCTTGGCTGAAACCCTTGCTTATTTCGGTCTGATTTTATTTACAATAAATTTGTGGAAGACGAGCGATCCACCTATTCTCCCACCTCCAGCGCGCATTGCCGAATGTGTTGGCGACCCGGACGGGCCTGATCGCCCGCTTGTCGTCGATGTGTTCTTCGCGACCTACAACGAGGATCCGGAACTCGTCCGGCTGGGCATCCAGGACGCCAAGCGGATCCGCTACCCTCACCCCATCGATATCCATATTCATGTTCTGGATGACGGCAAGCGTTCAGCCATGGCTGCGGTCGCCCGCGAGGAAGGCGTCAACTACATCACCCGGCCGAGCAATATCGGGTACAAGGCCGGCAATCTGAGGAACGCTATCGAGCAGACGGGCGGCGATTTCATCGTCATCTGTGACGCCGACACGCGGCCTTTCCCGACCATCCTTGAACGAACGCTTGGCTACTTCCGGGACCCGAAGATGGCCTGGGTGCAGACGCCCCAGTGGTTCTTCGATCTGCCCGACGGCCGGCCTCTGTCGGCCGTGCTGGGGCGCTATCTGGGCAAGCCGGGGCGGGCGCTCGGTCGGGCCGTCGAGCGGGTCGTCGGGCCGGTGCAGGTCGGGCAGGATCCTTTCGTCAACGATCCCCAGCTCTTCTACGACATCATCCTTCGGCGTCGAAACTGGGCGAACGCCGCGTTCTGCTGTGGTGCCGGGTCGATCCACCGGCGCGAGGCGGTCATGGAAGCGGCGCTCCGGAGCTATGCGCTCGCGATCGAGAACGAGTCGACCGACACGATCAACCAGACCCGCAAGCTCCTGGATGAGACCACCCTGGATCCTGTGGTCGAGGAACTGATCCGCCAGGAAGCGGCGATGGCCGTCGAGGTGACGCCCTACAAGTTCCATGCCTCGGAAGACATCTTCACCTCCATCGTCCTGCACAGCGACCACGAGCGAGGCTGGAAGTCGGTCCAGCATCCTTATGTCGAATCGAAGATGCTCTCTCCCCAGGATCTGCTGACCTGGGCCATGCAGCGGTTCCGCTATGCCGGTGGCAGTCTCGACATCCTGTTCCACGAGAACCCGATCTTCCGCAAAGGCCTGAGCCTGCCGCAGAAGATCATGTATGGCTCGACCTTCTATTCCTACCTGGGCGGAATCTGGAACACCGTCTTCCTGCTGGCGCCGATCATCTATCTGCTGTTCAACGTCGCGCCCGTGTCGGCCTACTCGACCGATTTCTTCGTCCACCTGCTCCCGTTCCTGATCGTCAATGAGCTGGCGACGATGGTGGGCACCTGGAACATCGCAGGCTACAAGCCGAAGGTGGCATACCTGAACTTCTTTCCGATCAATCTGCGCGCGATCTGGACGACGCTGCTGCGCAAGGAGATCAAGTTCAAGGTGACGCCCAAGAACCGTCAGGAAGGCAACTTCCTTTATCTTGTCTGGCCGCAGGTCCTGGTCATCGCGGTGACGCTGGTAAGCCTCCTCTTCGCCTTCGTCTGCTGGTGGTTCGGCCTGCGCGACTACAAGCTGGGCGCGCTGCTAGCCAACCTGTTCTGGGGCGTGAACAACGTGCTCGCCATGCTGCCGATCGTCACCGCTGCCCTCTACCAGGAAACGGAGCCGGAAGCCGATAGCGCGGCTGGAATGTCCACTGCTTTCACGGAAACGGCCAGCTCATGACGTTCCGGGACGGCCTGTATCGTGCCAGGGGCCACATCGTCTTCCTGCTGGGCCTGCTCGTCAGCTTCGGCATCATTATCGCGCTTGAGGGGCTCGAAGCCGAACAGGCCGCACCACCCGAGCAAAACTTTCAGACAGCGCAGATGCAGGCGCTGCTCACGGCGGCAGCGGCGGCGCCGGTATCAGAACCTGCACCGCTGCAAGCTGACCATATGGCCTGGGGAAAGCTGGCCTGGGGTTACTTCGAGCAGAACATTCATCCGGAAACCGGGCTGCCAGGCTCAGTCGACCGGTTCTTCGGCGTGACTGCCTGGGAACTTGGCTCGTTCCTGAATGCGATGGTCTCAGCAGAACGGCTGGGTCTGATCACCCGGCAGGCTTTCGACACCTACCTGACCAAGGCGTTGGACTCGATCGCCAGGCTGCCCCTCTACCAGGGCGCCTTGCCCAACAAGTCCTACGACATCCGTACCCTGTCGATGACGGACTATAACGGCAACCCGACCGATACCGGCATCGGCTGGTCGGCCCTCGATATTGCTCGGCTCCTGATCGCCTTCGAGATCGTCCAGATTGGTTACCCAGACCATGCTGCAGCCATTTCGAAGATCGAGACCAGCTGGCGATTGGACCAGCTATTGGCCGCAGGCGCGATGGTCGGGAAGACACCGGACGAGCCCGAACCTGTCCAGGAGGGGCGACTGGGTTACGAGGAGTATGCTGCCAAGGGGCTGGTGCGGCTTGGGCTCGATGCCTACCGGGCGCTCGAGGTTGCCGATACAGTTGAGTTTGTTGATGTAACCGGGGTACCGGTCCCAGTGGACAGCCGCGATCCAGAGCGCTTCAACGCCGACGTTTGTACCACCAGTGATCCTTATGTGCTGGAGGGGCTGGAACTAGGTCTCGACACCCGCTCGCGTGCATTTGCCTGGGCGGTGCTGCGGGCACAGGAGGCCCGTTCCAAGGCTTCAGGCATTCCTACGGCGGTGAGCGAGGGGCATGTTCCAGATGCGCCCTATTTCGTGTATGGCTGCGTGGTCGGCAATGATGTGCCCTGGGCGGTCCTGTCGCCCCAGGGTGAGCGCTTCGACCAACTGCGGTTTCTTGACACCAAGAGTGTGTTCGGCTGGTCAGCGCTGTTTCCCAACTCCTATACGGCAAGCCTCCTGACAGAGGTCTTTCCGCTGAACGACCCAACTCGAGGCTGGTTCACCGGGCGGTTTGAGGCCAACGGTCATGCCAACGGGTCAATCACCACCAACACCAATGCGATCATTCTGGAAAGCCTGCATTTTCGAGCATTCGGGCCTCTACTTACTTTCCACAGCCGCGCTGAGCCATGAGGAAGCGGTCTACCATGCTGTTCAAGCGTTCCCTGCTCCTGATTACAGGTCTCAGCACAGCCTTGATGATTGGCAGCGTGGCGCCGCCGACGGTCCTGGCCCAGGAAGGTCTGGCAACACCAGCCTTGGGCGGCACAGGCGACACAGCTGCCTCGCCGGTCGCCGAGGGAGGGGACGGTCCCTATGTGCGGCCGTACCAGGCACGCCGTGGCCCGCTCAGCCCTCAGGAGATGGAGATCGCGCGGCGGGCCTGGAAGTACTTTGCCACCTTCACCCAGGAGAAGACCGGGCTCGTCAACGCGGTCGGTCGCTATCCTTCCACGACCCTGTGGGACACAGCTTCCTATGTCAGCGGTGCCGTCGCCGCTTACGAGCTCGGCATCATCCCGAAGAGCGAGTTCGACCTGCGGATGTACAAGCTCCTGGGCACGTTCAGGAAGCTGAAGCTCTTTCGCGGCGAATTGCCCAACAAGGTCTACCAGACTGAGACGGGCGAGATGGTCGATTATGGCAACAAGCCCGGCGAGGTCGGCTTCTCCGCCCTCGACATCGGCCGGTTCCTGGTCTGGATGCGGATCCTGAAGGACCGCTATCCCTATCTCGGCAACTCGGTCGACGGCGTGCTGCTGCGCTGGAACTACAGCAACGTCATCGACGAGAACGGCACGCTCTACGGCGCCAAGGTCGGCAAGAAGAAGGAGACCGTCTATCTGCAGGAGGGCCGGCTGGGCTATGAGGAGTATGCCGCCAAGGGCTTCATGCTGTGGGGCTTCAAGCCAACAGCAGCGCGCATGGCCAAGCCGCTGGCGACCATCCCGATCTGCGGCGTCGACGTGCCTTATGATGCCCGCGACCCCCGGGTGTTCCAGACCCAGAACTACGTGGTGACCGAGGGTTACATCCTGGACGGCATGGAGATGAACTGGGACCTGCCGGGCGACTTCAGCTCCGACGATGCCACCCATACCGAGGGTTGGCGCGCGGAGTTCGCCGACCGGATCTACAAGGTCCAAGAATGCCGCTACGAGACCACCGGGATGATGACGGCGCGCAGCGAGCACAATGTCCAAGGCGGCCCGTTCTTCGTCTATGACACGATTTTCTCATCAGGCTATGCCTGGAACACCGTGAGCCCGAGGGGCGACTATTCGCCTGATTATGCTGCCGTCGCGACCAAGGCGGCGTTCGGCATGTGGGCGCTGTGGGATACGCACTATACGGGCATCCTTTACAACGCCATTTCCGACCTGTTCGACGAAGAGCGCGGTTACTACGAGGGGCTGCTGGAGAACGGCGACGGCCCGATCGACGTCTTCACCTCCAACAATAACGGCATCCTGCTGGCTGCCCTCCTCTACAAGGCTCAGGGGAAGATCCTGACGCCGCCCCGCGAGCCCGGCGCCGAGGTATGGTTCACTGCCATGCGCGACGGCGACATGCGCGAACGCCGCAACCTCCCGGAGCAGCCGGACTGGTTGAAACCGGAGGCAATCGCGGCCGCCAAGGTGGCAGCGCCAACCGGCGCGCCGCCGACTTCGCCTGCCGCTGCCACAGCTCCCGTCGCAGCCCAGTCGGCAGCTACCCCGACGGCAGCACCTGTTGGGATTCCGCCGGCAGACAATCCAGCAAAGATAGCTGCCCAGCTTCGGGCTTTGCTGGAGGCCGGCTCGGCGGCTCCCATGCCCACACCCAAGCCACTGCAAGCCGACCAGCTGGACTGGGGCCGGCTAGCCTGGCGGTATTTCGAGCAGAACACCAACCCGGACACCGGACTACCGGGTTCGGTCGACAGCTTTCCCGGCATCACCGCCTGGGAGATGGGGTCGTACTTCAACGCGCTGGTGTCAGCCGAACGGATCGGGCTGATCGACCGGGCTGTCTTCAATGATCGAGTGACCAAGGCACTGGGTTCGATCGCCAGGCTGCCCCTCTACCAGGGTGCCCTGCCCAACAAGTCCTACGACATCCGCACCCTCGTGATGACGGACTATGGCGGCAACCCGACAGATACGGGAATCGGCTGGTCGGCTCTCGACATCGCCCGGCTGCTGATCAGCTTCAAAATCGTTGAACAGGGTTATCCGGAACACCAGGTTGCCATTGCACAGATCAGGAATGGCTGGAAGCTGGGCCAGCTCGTGTCGAACGGGGTGCTGATGGGTCAGCCCATCGAACTGCCGCAGCCGGTGCAGGAAGGACGCCTCGGTTATGAGGAGTATGGTGCCCGAGGTGTGGTGATGGCCGGGTTGGATGCCCAGCGTGCCCTTGAGGTCCAGGATACCTTGCGCTTCGTGGAAGCCGCAGGTGTGCAGGTACCTATTGACGCGCGTGATCAGCAGCGATTTGGCACCTACGTCTGCACGACCAGCGAGCCCTACATCATGGAGGGGCTGGAATTGGGCTTTGACGACCGGTCACGGGCGTTCGCCTGGGCGGTGCTGCGTGCCCAAGAAGCCCGTGCGAAGGCCTTCGGCATTCCCACCGCACTAAGTGAAGGCCATGTGCCTGGCGACCCGTACTTCGTCTATGGCTGCGTGGTGGGCAACGAGGTCCCCTGGGCTGTGCTCTCGCCGGACAGCAAGCGCTTCGACCAGTTGCGCTTCTTGGATACCAAAAGCGTGTTCGCCTGGTCCGCCCTGTTCCCCGGCGTCTACACCGATAGTCTGCTGCAGGAGGTCTTTCCGCTCAACGACCCGACCAAGGGCTGGTTCACCGGCCGCTTCGAGACCGGCGAGACCAACGGCAGCATCACGGCCAACACCAACGCCATGATCCTGGAAAGCCTGCATTTTCGTGCATTCGGGCCGCTGATGACGCCCGTTGGTGCCGCCAACCCATGAGGCGGCAGGTCTGGCCGGCCTCTCTCTTCCTATCGGGCGTGCTGGCGCTTCCAGCTGTTGCGCAACAAGCCGTGCTCGACACCGCCAAGCCCTTCGCCGAGGGGGCCGCCGAGATCGAGCAATACCTGCGCGGCCCGATCGGCTGGCCGACCTACCAGCAGGGCATGGCGGGCGAATCGTTCTACCGTTTCGACCCCGACGGCTATGCCCGCTTCGACCCCACGGAGCGGCTCGACCAGGATCATTGGGAAGTTACCTGCACGGCTGAGCCGGTCGACTGCAAGGGTCAACGCGGCCTCGTGCATCTGACCATCGGCAAGGACGGCCGGCTGGGCCTTGCGGTTAACGGAGCGGGAAACGATGTGCGCTACAGCCTGGATGACGCCGAAGCACCGGCGGCAACCACGGCAGAGATCACCAGGCCCGATCGGATCGGCACGTTGTTCGCGGCGAGCAGGCTCGTGCCGGCCAACGGCACACAAGCCCTGCCGATCGATGGGCTGGAAGCCGCCGCGGTCTATGTCCGATGGGCGGAGAACGGCCAGGCCGACGAACTGGCGTTCGACGCGAATCCGCGTCGCCCGTTCGGGCAGGTGCCGAAGCCAAAGCCGGCAGCACCTGCTGCGGATGCAAAGGCGCCGCCGCCTGCTCCTGCCGCCACGGCCTCGGCTGCGGCCAAGCCCGCTCAAGCGCCATCGACGGCTTCCACGCCCGGAACAACGCCATCGGCAGCCAAGGCTGCCCCTCCGGCTGCGCCGTCAAAGCCAGCGGCCGCGGCAGTCGCCATTCCCGCTCCCCCTGCGGCTTCAGGTGGCCCGGCGTCCCAGGCGCAGATCGCCACCACGGCGCCGGCCGCGGCCAGCCCTGCACCAGCGAAGAGCAGCAAGCCGTTACCTCCCGCCGCCGCTAGGGTCGCCACAGGTGCGGCTTCTGGAGCGGCGCCGGATGCCGCACCCGTGCTGCGAACCGTGCAAGCGGCCCTTCCGGCTGCATCTGCCGACAAGGCGCCTACGCCCCCCGCTGCCGGTACGCGCGCAGCGGTTGCCGACGGATCGACGCCGCCGGCGCGTCCCAAGGCCGCGGCGGGCAGAAGCGAACCCTTGCCTGCTGCCGGATCCCAGGCTGCCTGCGAGCCCGGTCGGATCGCGCCCGCCAAGCTCCAGAAACCCATCGATTCGCTTCGGGGTCTGCAGGGTGTCCATGTGGTGACCGACTTCCTCATGGAGCCGCCTGCCTTGAAGGGCAAGCTGCGCCGGGAAGTGGAGGCGGCCTTGCGGAGCCGGTTCGAGACGGCTGGCATCCGGCTCCTGAGCAAGGACGAGGTCGACGAGGTGCCCGGCCGGCCACAGATGGAGTTTTACCTCACGCCGGGCGATGCCGCCAAAGGCTGTGTATTCCGTGTCTGGATGAGCCTCCGCCAGGAGGTCGTTCTGGGCCGGGATACCTCGATCCATCTGCTGACGGGAACGTGGGGAGACGGGGGCGTGGCGCGTCCTGCCAGCGCCGGCAGTGCGGAGCTCGAGACGTTCACCTATTACATCGAGCGATTCGTCGCCGACTATCGTGTCGCAAACGGATCCACTGCCGCGCCACCTGCCACCAAAGCCAACGTACCTGCGTCCCCGCCAAGTGCGGCGGAGGAGAGCGAGGATACAGTCCGCGCGCTGCAGATCCTGCTGCGCGACAATGGTTATGATCCGGGCACGATCGACGGCCAGATGGGCCAGCGGACACGAGGTGCCATCGAAGCCTTCGAGCGGGACAATGACTTGCGCGTCACCGGTGCCCCCAGTTCCGCCGTGCTGGAGCGCCTCCTGGCAAGACGACCTGAGGGACCGACCTGAACGGATACAGCATGTGGACCGGACGCATCTGCTTGGCTATCGCTCCGGGGCCAGACACTCGAACGCAGGAGCCCGCCCTTGCCTGGCGCCCCCATTCCGGGCGATGAGGCCGAGCGTCTTCGGTCCCTCATCTCCTGCAATATCCTCGATACGCCAGCGGACCCGCGCTTCGATCGCATGACCAGGCTGGCGGCCCGTCTCTATGACGTGCCGATCGCTCTGGTGTCGTTGATCGACAAGGACCGGCAGTGGATCAAGTCGGCGGTCGGGTGGCGCGCAGGCAGCCAGACGCCGCGCGACCAGGCGTTCTGCGCCTATGCCCTTCTACTCCCGACAGAACCTCTGGTGGTCGAGGATGCAACTCTTGATCCTCGCTTTGCCGACAACCCGCTGGTCACCGCACCCGGCGGCATCCGCTTTTATGCCGGCATGCCCCTGCCGGACCTGGAGGGACGGGCGCTCGGGACCCTGTGCGTGATCGACAGCAAGCCGCGCAAGTTGGAGCCTAGTGACATCGAGTCCCTCATCGAACTCGCCGGTGCCGTCTCGTCCATGCTGGAACTGCATCGGAGCGTGAACGCGCTCCAGGAAAGCGAGGCACGCGCAAGGCAGCATGCGGAAGAGCTGCAAGTGGCGCGGGAGAAGGCGGAGGCGGCGGACAGCGCAAAATCCATGTTCCTGGCCGCCATGAGCCACGAGATCCGCACGCCCATGACCGGGGTGCTAGGCATGGCTGACCTCCTCGCGGAGGAGACCCTGACCGGCAGGCAGCGAAGCTATGTCAGTGCCATCAGGACCTCTGGTCGGCACCTGCTGAGCGTCATCAACGACATTCTCGACTTCTCGCGAATCGAGGCAGGCGGGCTGACCCTGGAGGAGTTCGACTTCTCGATAGGCGACCTCCTGGAGCAGGTCCGGTCGGTCATGGCGCCGCAAGCCGTCGAGCGCGGCCTGACCTTGAGCTTCGAACTCGACGAGCATTCCCCACCTGTCGTTCGCGGTGATCCCACCCGGTTGCGGCAGATCCTGATCAACCTGGTGGGCAACGGCCTCAAGTTCACGAGCAATGGAGGCGTGCGGCTCCAGGTCCATTGCCATCGCATCGAGAACGACCAGATCAGGTTTCGCTTCGAGGTCAAAGACACCGGGATCGGCATCCCGAAGGCTCGTCAGGCCGAGCTGTTCACCGCCTTCACACAAGCCGACCTGTCCACCACCCGCCGCTACGGCGGTAGCGGACTTGGTCTTGCCATCTGTCGGCGGCTGGTCACGGCCATGGGCGGCACGATCGGTTTTGAGAGCATGCCAGGACAGGGCAGCACCTTCTGGTTCGAGGTGCCGTTCCAGCCCGGCGATGTCGTGACCGTGCGGGAAAAATCGACGCTCAAGCCCTCTGAGCTTCCCATGTTAAAGCTGCTGGTGGTGGAAGATGTCGACATCAACCGGGACCTGATTCAGGCAACCCTCGGCCGTCACGGGCATGACCTCACGCTTGCCGTCCATGGTGCCGAAGCCGTCGAGAAGGCAGGAGAACAGGTCTTCGACGTCATCCTGATGGACGTCCAGATGCCGGTCATGGACGGCATCGAGGCCACCAGACGGATCCGCAGCCTGCCGCCGCCCCATGGTGATGTTCCCATCCTCGCGCTCACAGCCAATGTGATGGAGAGCGAGAAGCATCGCTGTCTCACTGCCGGCATGAACGGCGTGCTCACCAAGCCGATCAGCTGGCTTGATCTGTTCGATGCCCTGAGTGGACTGGCTTCGAAGGGTATGTTGGCAGTGGCGCCAGATCCCGCCGCAGCGCCGGAACCGTCTCCTGCTCCTACACGACAAGAGCACGAGCTCCTCGATCATGGCCGGATCAAGGGATTGCGTGGGCTGGCAGGAGAAGCGAAGTGGGCGCTCTTCCTGCAGAACGCCATGAATGCGACGGTCAGCCAGCTCGCCGGGATCCAGGGCAACCGCGAGGATTCGGCCACGGTAATACGTTGTGCCCATCAACTGGCCGGCACCTCGCTCAGTCTCGGACTTGCCCGGATCGGCATGCTAGCGCGGGAGATCGAGCATCATGCGACCGATGGGTTGCCCATCGACGAACTGGTCGAGAACCTTGAAGCCGCCGTCCCGCAGACCCGCGAGGAGCTGATCCGGGTCGGCCTGCTGACACCGGCCTGAGCGTCGGGTGCAGGACGGGCGGACCGACCCTTCCCTGGAGTGTCCTCCGTATAGCGGATGGACCGATGGGTACTGGCACGATGGGCGGACGCCGGCATTGATCGGGAATGGCAGTGCCTGGCTGCCAAGGTGGCCAGCTTTGCGATGAAGATACGCACCATTCTCAGCACCCTAGTCCTGTTCTTGGGCACGGCTCTCCTGGTGAGCGTGGCGCTGAACATCAATGCTGCCCGACGGTCCTGGAGCGAGGCACAGCGTTCTGCCATCGCCGAACGAGTCAGATCCGAGCTCACCCAGAGTGCCGCGACCTTGGCCCGTGAGCGCGGACAGACCTATCTCGAGCTTCACAAGCCGGATGCCATCAACCTGGACGCGGTAGCCGAATTGCAGGATCTGCGTAGGACATCGAACGTCAGGCTCCGGGACGCACTCAAGGGCGTCAAAGAGCCAGATATCGCACCTTTCGTGCCGCGGGATGCCATCGCTACCGTGGCGAGCAAGCTGCTGGAGCTTGACAAGCTGCGGAGCCAGATCGACCGCTTGCTCTCCCTGCCGCGCACGAACCGGCCAAACGATATCGGCGATCAATGGTTCTCGGCGGTGACCGATCTCATCGCCAGCTCACAGGATCTACGATTCGCGCTGCTTCGGGCACTGCCCACGGCCGACAGGCTCCTCGCGGACAACAGGTTGCTCCGGCGGTTCGGCTGGATCGTGGGCGAGCAGGCTGAACAGGGCCAGGCGCTGCTGGCTGGTGCCATGGCCGAGAACCGGCGGCCGACGGACCGGGAGTTCGCAAGGGTCGCCGTGGCTGACGCCCGCATCGATCTTGCGTGGGATACGGTTCGCGATATAGCCCGGGCCGGCATGCCGCCTTCCATCATCGACTCTGTGGTGGCGGCCCAACGAAGCTATTTCAATGACCTGATGAAGCTGCGCGAGCAGATCTACTCTGCGGCGCGGCGGCAGCAGCCCTATCCAGTCACCGCCGAGCAGTGGTTCGATCAGGCCGGTGGCGCCATCGATACGCTCAACGCGATCCAGACCGTCTCCGCCCAGGAGACCTATGAACGGGTTGCCGAGCTTCTCGCCAGAGCGAAGCGCAACTTGTTCATCTGGGCGCTCATCGGGCTGCTAGGGGCCCTGGCGGTCGTGTTCTGCCTGTTCGCGCTGGAGAAGAGGGTCCTTCGGCCGCTCCGTGAACTCACTACGGCCATCGGGCGCCTTTCCGAGCGAGATACCGCCATTAGCGTTCCGAAGCCAGTCCGCGGCGATGAACTGGGGGCGATGGCCAAGGCGCTCCGCTCCTCCAGGGCAAACATGCTGTGGACGCAGCGCCTGCGGGCCGCGAGGGACAGGCTTGAGCGGCAGACGACACAGGCGATCAGGGACCGGGAGATCCGGTTACAGGCGATGTTCGACAGCGTCAGCGACGGGATCATGACGCTTCATCACTCTACCGGTGTCATCGAATCGATGAACATGGCGGCATCCCGGATCTTCGCCCTAGATCCCGAGACAACCAAGGGAAGACAGGTCACCACCATCCTGCCGGATCTGGATGTCCGGAACTGCGTCGCAAAGGCCAAGCAGGACAGTGAAGGAGACCGTCTTCTGGGGGTGCCGCACGAGATCGTGGGCCTACGTTCGGATGGCAGCGTCATTCCGATCGAAGCCACTCTAGTCGAAACGCCTTTGGCCAGCGGTTCCGTCTTCACCGTTTCGCTCCGCGACATCACCGAGCGCAAGAAGGTGGACCGGATGAAGAGCGAGTTCATCTCCACCGTCAGCCATGAGCTGCGAACGCCGCTGACATCCATCCGCGGCTCATTGGATCTGCTGCTGAACACGCGTGCCGGGGATCTTTCCCAGCAGGCACGCTATCTGGTGGACATGGCGCGACGGAATGCCGAGCGCCTGCTCCTGCTCGTCAACGACATCCTGGACGTGGAGCGGATCGAGAGCGGCCAGCTTAGTTTCTCCTTCCAAACGTTCGATCTGGTGCCGCTCATCCGTTCCGCCATCGAAACGAACCAGAACTTTGCCATCAGCCAGGGCGTGAAGCTCAGCCTCGTCCAGGCGCCTGAAAGCTCCTACGTATCCGGTGACCCGGACCGGCTGATGCAGGTCATGGCGAACCTGCTCTCGAACGCCGCCAAGTTCTCCGGACAGAACGCGAACGTGACGGTCGAGGTGATCGAGGAGGGCGATTTCGTCCGGACCGTGATCCATGACACTGGACCTGGCATTCCACCGGACTTCCATAGCCGCATCTTCCAGAAGTTTGCGCAGGCCGACAGCAGTGACAATCGCAAGCAGAGCGGCACCGGGCTCGGGCTCAGCATCAGCAAGGCGATTGTTGAACGGCATGGCGGTCGGATCGGCTTTGCCAGCCGGCCAGGCAGCACACAGTTCTTCTTCAGGTTGCCCCGCGTGGCCATGCTGCCGGACCTGGAGGAGGCAGATCCGGCTCACAGCCCGATGGCATCTTGAACTGAAGCTGGTAGAGCAGCCGGCGCACACGCTGCGCCGCCAAGGCGCTTTGTGATGGCACGTTGCGAGCCTTCATCTGGTTGTGATGCAGGCGGCAGTGGGCTGTTCGCCCTGAGGCCAGGCGGGGAAAGATGGTCGTCCTGAACAGGGTCATGTACGTGGACGATGAAGAGGACCTGCGCTCCATCGTCGAGATGTCCTTGCAGATGGTGGGCGGGATGGAGGTGCATCTTTGCACCAGCGGCCAGGAAGCCCTGGCGCGTCTGCCCGAGATACGTCCTGACCTCGTGTTGCTCGACGTCATGATGCCGAACATGGACGGGCTGCAGACGCTGGAAGCCATCCGGGCCACTCCCGACTTTGCCAACCTGCCCGTCGTCTTCATGACGGCCAAGATCCGCCCGACCGAAGTAGCCCGGCTGCGGGACCTGGGGGCGGCAGACGTGATCGCCAAGCCGTTCGACGTCATGCAGCTGCCTGACCAAGTGCGCGAGATCTGGTCGCGCCTGCAGACCTAACCGCCTGACCGGCGTTTCAGCGCGGCCTCCAGCACCTGACGCTCCCGGCGATCGGGATCATCCGCGGCGCGGCACTGGTCGTCGAAGATCATCACCGGTCCGGCATCCGGCTCGAAGCGCGGCCAGTTGGGAAGGCCCGCATGGTTCGGATCCCCTTGGCGGGCGAAGGCGACCCAGGCATCGGCCATCCTGGCAGCCAGCGCCTTTGAAGCCTCGCCTCCGCCGGTTGCCGTGTTGGCAAGGTCGGTATTGTCGAAAACAAAGGGAAGATCGGCGCAATGGAAGGCCCGCGGCCGCCCGTCGAGGACAGGAGTCCGCCAGCCGAACCAGTAGAGATGGACCGGCGCGCCTGCCTGGGACTGCCGCTTGGCTTGGGTGATCGCGTCCGTCCGCGGGCTGAGGATCAGCGCCATGAGCTCGACGGGCTTCGCGGACTGATGTGCCGCCCGATAGGCATCCAGCACCTGCGCCGTCCGTTCTCCCAGCTGCGGCTGCAGCCGTGCGGCCACATCCTCCAGGGCCATCTCCTCCAGGGCCGGCTCGGTAAGGCTGGGACTCCGCTCATGCATGGTCGTGCCGACGATCATCGGGATTCTAGCTGCCCAGGCGGGAGCCGCCGGTCCGAACGGATGATCCACGATGTCATCGCCATCGATGGTCGGCTGCCAGTTGATCGTGGACGATGGCACGGACCGCGCCGCCGCCAGCTCGTTGCGCGCACGCGTACCCGCTTCGACGAGCTGGACCGCCGGCACGTCCTGCAGTTTTGCCAGGTCAGCCTTGTCAAGGCCTAGGGCGCCGAGCGTCGCGTCGGCAAGGGCGGCCGTATCCGCCGTTTCACCCAGCTTCAGTCGTGAGCCGCTCTGGACGATCGCCTTGTGGAACAGGCCCCGAGCGGCAGGCATGACCATCAGGGTGTTGATCTTCCAGCCGCCGGAGGACTGCCCGAACAGGGTGACGTTGTCCGGGTCGCCGCCGAACGCCTGGATGTTGGACCGGATCCACTCCAGTGCCGCGACCAGATCCAGCATGCCGACATTGCCTGCCTGGGCGAGGTCGTCCTGCTGAGCAAGGTTGAGATAGCCCAGCGCACCCACCCGATGGTTCACGCCGACCACCACTACGTCGCCACGGCGGCTGAGGTTCTCACCGTGGTAGGACGGCAGCTCATAGCTGGAGCCGGCATAGAAGCCGCCGCCATGCAACCATACCATCACCGGCCGACGGCCGCCGCCTGCCAGGGACGGCGTCCAGATATTGAGGTGAAGGCAATCCTCGCCAGGATAGCCTTCGTTCCAATCCATGACGAAGGCGAGCTGGTCGTTGCGCCATCGGGGTGCCTGCGGGCAGACCGGTCCATAAGCCAGCGTGCTGCGGACACCGCCCCATCCCGGATGGCGTGCCGGCGGCCGGAAGCGTGCCCCTCCGGCCGTGGTCGCCGCATAAGGCAGACCTCTGAAGCTGTGGATGCCGTTGCGGCGGAACCCTTGGACCCTGCCTGACTGGGTCTCGACGGTGGGGGTATCGGTCGTCAGCGTCGCGTGTGTAGGCCCATTGTCGCCGCTGGCAAGGCTGCTGCCGGCCAAGCAGGCGGTCCCGATGCCGCTGCCAACAGCCATGGCAAACCCGCGCCGGTTCAGTAGGAATGGAGCCAGCTCAGTTCTCCACCAGTTCGCCGAGTTCCTTCGGCTCGGCATAGGTCAATCCGTAGCCGTAGGGGAACAGCGGGTTGTAGGAAGGATCACCACGGTTCACGACCTGATCCGGCACCTTCGGCCAGGAAAAAGACAGCCTGCCCTGGAAGTCATGGGCCACCCGACCATCGCCCGTGGCGAACAGCACGTCCGCCACTCCGCCTCCCTCCGTGCCCGGAAGCCAGGCCGCGACAAAGGCATCGGAAGCGTTGATCTCCGGGTTGACCCAGAGAGGACGTCCCGAAAGGAAGACTGAAACGAGCTTCACGCCGTCCGACTTCAGCCGCTGCAACAGTTCCAGGTCCTTGCCGTTCAGCACGTGGTAGGCCGTTGTCTTCCGGTCGCCCTTGGTCTCCGCGTAGGGATCCTCGCCAAACACCACGATCGCCACGTCGGGCCTGCTCGCGTAGCTGCCGTCGACGGCAAGATCGGCAGAACCGCCGTGCCGTTCGACCGCGTCCTTGATGCCGGCATAGATGGACTGGCCGTTCGGAAAGTTCTCGTTCCTGGTCCCGGTCCCCTGCCAGGTCACGGTCCAGCCACCGGACTGCTTGCCGATGTCATCGGCCCCGTTGCCGGCGACCAGCACGCGCTGCCTTGGCGAAAGAGGCAGCAGCCCACCATCGTTCTTCAGGAGCACCAGCGACTCGCGCACCGCCCGCCTTGCCAGCGCACGATGGTCCGGCGAGCCCAGCACCGTGAACTCCCCGGCCTCCGGCCGCTCCGACGGGCGGGGCAGCTCCATCAGACCTGCGCGCAGCTTGACCCGCAGGATCCGCCGTACCGCGTCGTCCACCCGATCCATGGCGATCTGGCCGGCCTTCACCTGCGCCAGCGTGTTCGCGTACAGCTCCTTCCACCCGTCCGGCGCCATGAGCATGTCGACGCCGGCATTGACCGCTTGCGGGCAGCTGGTCTTCGAGCAGCCCGGAAGCTGTGCATGGCCGTTCCAGTCCCCGACGACGAAGCCGTCAAAGCCCATGCGCTCCTTCAGGATGCCGGTGAGAAGATCACGGTTGCCGTGCATCTTCCTGCCCTGCCAGCTCGAGTAGGAGGCCATCACCGTCTGCACGCCGGCTTCCAGGGCCGCCACATAGCCCGGATTGTGCACGTCGCGCAGTTCCTCCTCGGAGACCCTGGCGTCGCCCTGATCCTTGCCTCCATGGGTGCCGCCATCACCCAGGAAATGCTTGGCGGTCGCCAGCACATGGCCGTTGCGCAGGAACCCGGGGCTGCCGGCCCGTCCTTGCAGCCCTTCGACAAATGCCCTGGCGTAGAGGGCGACGATCTCGGGATCTTCGGAGTAGCTTTCATAGGTGCGGCCCCAGTGATCGTCCCGTGCGACCGATACGGCCGGGGCAAAGGTCCAGTCCTCGCCTGTGATGGCGACCTCGCGGGCCGTTACCTGCCCGATCTGACGCATCAGGTCCGGATCGCGCGCAGCTCCAAGGCTAATACTGTGCGGGAAAATGGTGGCGCCGATGATGTTGTTGTGGCCATGGACCGCATCGGTTCCCCAAAGTAGCGGGATGTAGGTGCCACCCCGCGCACGGTTTGCGTCATGGAAGGCGTCGGCCAGTGCCAGCCAGTCCTTGGGCGGCGAGTAATCGTTGCCATTGGGCCCCGAGGTGCCGCCACTCAGGATCGAGCCGAGAGGATAGTGATGTAGATCTTCGGGTGTGATGCTGGCGATGTCGGCCTGAATGATCTGTCCAACTTTTTCTTCAAGGTTCATGCGGTGAAGCAGGTCTGCCACACGTACTTCAAGATCATTGTTGTACAGCACTGGCTCGACTTTTGGCCATATTTCCGGATGGACGTTAGCAGTGGCTTTCTGTACCGTGGACTTGTCCTGTGCACAGGCAGGCTGCGTTGGTGCAGCGAGGGCCAGTCCGATCAATAGCAGGATGCAGGTGCGGCGACAGTGCAGCCGGCCTGTTCGACTTGGCAGGCTTAACATGCACTCGGTCATCCTTACCCTCCTGAACCTTGAAGAACGGCTTGTGGCTCCAGCGCAAAGATTGGTGCCAAGGTACCGGCCTTTGAAGGTACTAGGTATCTATACTTAACTGTAGTCATTGGCGTGCTTCTGCGAGACGCACGGTTACCGTCAGTGTTGTAGGAGCATTCCATGTTGAATAGGCGTGACCTGCTTCAAACTGCTTTTCTGGGAGGAGGTGCAGCGCTGTCCTCTGTTGCGCAGCCAAACGTCGTTCACGCCGCTGGCAAGGTCACGTCCCTGTCGGCGCTCGCCAAGCAGCGTGGCATTCTGTTCGGCACCGCTATTGGTCCACTCGTCGCGACGAACGAGGCATATCGGAAGATCGTGGTGGCCGATGCCGGCATCGTTGTGCCGGAATACGAGATGAAGTGGCGGTTCATCGAGAAGACCCAGGGCGTCTACGACTTCTCCGCCGTCGACCGGCGCTTGGCGTTCGCCCAGCAGAACGGCATGGCCTTTCGCGGCCACACGCTGGTCTGGCACGAGGCCCTGCCGGACTGGTTCTCCGGCGCCGTGACGGTCGACAATGCCAAAGAGGTGATGGCTAGCCACATCACCAATGTAGTCGGGCGTTACAAGGGCCAGATCCATTCCTGGGATGTGGTCAACGAGGCGATCGACGTGACCCCATCGGGCGTGGGCGATCTGCGCAACACGCCTTGGCTGCAGATGATCGGACCAGACTATCTGGAGATCGCGTACAGGACGGCTGCTGCTGCCGATCCTGGCGCCATGCTGGTCTACAACGATTATGGCCTGGTCTATGCATCCAGCGGCGGCGACGCCAAGCGTGCGGCTACGCTGCGGATGCTGGAGCGGCTGGTCTCTCGGGGCGTGCCGATCCATGCCGTGGGCCTGCAAGGTCATATCGAGGCACCGATCCGCAACTTCGACCCGAACATCCTGTACCGCTTCTGCATGGACGTGGCAGCGCTCGGCCTCAAGATCATGGTCACCGAGCTGGATGTCTCGGATCAATATGCCCCCGCGGATATCGCTGTCCGCGATGCCGTGGTGGCCGATGCCTACAAGGCCATTCTCTCCTGCGTCCTGTCCGTGCCTGCCACTGCCGCGGTGATCACCTGGGGCTTGAGCGACATCCATACCTGGCTGAGCACGTCGCGGCCGCGTAGCGACGGCCTGCCGGTGAGGCCGCTCCTCTATACGGACACCATGCAGAAGAAGCCCGCATGGGATGCAGTGGCTAGGGCTCTGTCTACCAGTTCTACAAAACGATCCCGCTGAAACTGATCGATTGGAACGGCTGTTGGCGCGGCGGCGTTCATTCTGAGATCGGGGGCGGCTCACCAGAACATCCTGCCCTTGGTCATTGCGAGGATGCTGCCTGCAGTGCCTTTGGTGGTGCGCTGCAGAGCCAAGAAGGTTCATCTGGAAAACACGGTTCATGATCCTTGGATTTGAACACTCCGGCGAACCGGATCCGATCGATGCTCTCGCTGCCCTGGCGCCTCGTGTACTGCTTGCTGAAGACGACTTGTTGATGCAGCAGATCATGACGACTGTCCTTGAGGCCATCGGATATACAGTTATCGCTGTCAGTGATGGGCTGGAAGCACTGGAGGTATTGGAACACACGGAGATCAATCTTGTCGTGACCGACTGGATGATGCCGCATGTGGACGGAGCCGAACTCTGCCACCGGGTACGATCAAGGCCTTTCCGGAACTATGTCTACATCATTCTCCTGACCGGCCGGGACGACGAGAAGGCTCTGGTTGAGGGCATGGAGGCCGGTGCCGACGATTTTCTGACAAAGCCGCCCGATCCCAACGAGCTTAGGGTTCGCCTCAAGGCAGGCGAGCGAGTGCTGAAGCTGGAGCGGGAACTCGCCAGCCGCAATACGAGGCTGACGTCGGCCAACAAGCAGCTGCGCGAAGCGCACAGCCAACTGGAGCGGGACTTGGAAGCTGCCGCGCGCGCGCAGCGGAGGCTTCTGCCCCAACCCGCAGAACTGCCAGGGCTGCGTTACGACTGGCTTTTCCTGCCGTCGAACCACGTGGCCGGCGACACCTTCAACATCATGCGGCATGGAGCGACGTCGCTTGCCTTCTTTCAGATCGATGTCGCTGGACATGGCGTACCGGCGGCGCTTTTGTCATTCACCCTCCAGCGTCTTTTGTCCGCGGGAGGTC
>NZ_DATAGQ010000114.1:0-2999 GCF_036263595.1 Geminicoccus sp.
CATCGCCCTTCTTCGACAGGCCAGCCAGCCGCTCCTCGACGTCAAAGAAACCAGCCTGACCCGCCATGCCCGCCTCCTACCAGACTGGCCTCATCCCACCACCATTGCCGGACACGCACGAGCGGTTTTTGGAGGTGTCCAGCTTGCGCACGGTCTCCACGACAGGGCCTTGGTAACAGCCAAGGATCGCCAGCCGTGCCCGGTCGTACGCCCATCGGCGAACTGGTACGTCAGCCATGGCCAGTGCCGGCGGACGGCCCTGATGCTTATCTCGGCTCCCGGGACGTCCCGCACGCCAGCCAGGGCGAAGTTGACCATCAGGAGCCGCCACCGGTGTCGACGACGGCGTGGCGCTCACGACCCTCCATCTTCCTGGCCACGTCGCAACCACCTCCGCCTGGAGACGGCGGCGGCTTTACGGTCTGGCTGTCCAGAACCCCTGCTGACGGGCGTGGGTTCTGCTTTGGCATCATCCGCCACAGTGCCTTCCACATGATGGAAACGACCCTGCAGCGGGGTGATGAGGTGAAGCATCAATCGACTGCACAAGAACGTCAGGCAGCCGACTTCGCCTCTGCCACTGCCCGCTCGCAGCTGTCTGCGATGTTCCTGACAATGGCCGTGAGGCCAACCACCGAGGATGCAGCCGAACCCACCGTGTCGCGCACGTTCGCGATCACGTCATTGATACCGGCAGACGTGCTCGCCACTTCGGCTGCGGCCGTTCGCGTACTGCCGATTTCGCTAGAGATCTTCTGGGCGGCCTGTTTCGCCTGGTCGGCCAAGGCTTTGACTTCCGTTGCGACAACGGCAAACCCGCGGCCCGCGTCTCCAGCCCGAGAGGCTTCGATCGCAGCGTTGAGAGACAACAGGGTGATCGGGTCGGCGATGGAGGTGATCGCATCGACGATGCTGGTCATCGAGCCCATGGCCAGAGACAGGCGTTGCGCCGCCTGGTCGGCCGCATGCGACATGTCAGCCGCCGTGCTGGAGCGATTGCGGGAGGCGGTGATCATCTCGGTGATTTCTTTTTCGGTGGCGCTGAGCTGACGGGCCTCGGCGGCAAAACCAACGATGATCTTCTGGATGCGCTCGTTCTTGTGTCTCAGTTCAGCCTGCTTGGTAACGTCCGTCGCGAACTTGACGACCTTGCAGGACTTGCCGTTCAGGTCCAGGATCGGGTTGTAGGTCGCCTGGATCCAGACCTTCTTGCCGTTCTTGCCGATTCGGCAGTACTCCCCGGCCTGATAGATGCCGCTACGCAACTCTGCCCAGAACCGCTGGTACTCCTCGGTGTTCCGTTCAGCCGGGTCCAAGAACATCGAGTGGCTCTGGCCCTGGATCTCGGCGAGGGTATAGCCCATGGTCGTCAGGAAATTGATGTTCGCGGTCAGGATACGACCTTGAAGGTCGAACTCGATCACCGCCTGAGATTTGTCGATCGCCGCGATCTGGCTGGCGAAGTTGCTGTTCTGGATCTTGGCCTGGGTAATGTCGGTGGCGAACTTGATCACCTTCACGACCTGCCCGTTCGGACCACGAACCGGATTGTAGGTTGCCTGGATCCAGACCCAGTTCCCGCCCTTGCCAAGCCGCCGGTACTCGCTGCCCTGATATTCGCCGCGTCCCAGGCTCTGCCAGAACTCACGGTACTCCGCCGTCTGGTGCAGTGCCGGATCGACGAACATCCGGTGGTGCTTCCCGACGATTTCATCCATGCGGTAGCCCATGAGCCGCAGGAAATTCTCGTTGGCGGACAGAATTTCGCCGGCGGGCGTGAACTCGATGATGGCTTGCGAACGGTTCAATGCGCCGGACGCAGCTTCGAGATCACCAATGCGAGCTTCCGAGGCTGCCAGTGCCTCCTCGAGACGCTCCACGACACGACGGTTGACGAGACCAAACATTGGCTGGTTCATCCTAGGCTCTAGCGGTCGCAGGCGGACGAACATCTGCATCGCCTGCCTGCGTCAGCGTAGGGACGACGGGTTAACAGTCCCTGAAGAATCGTGACAAAAGTTCAGAACATGCTTGCGTGTATAGGCATGGCCATCGCTTAGGACGGCATCATTCTCCTTGTCCGGCAGATCGCCAATCTGCGGCCTCGTCTGGGACCACTTGGTTGGCGCCCGCTGTGAAGCTGCGCTGCAGGCGTCGGCGCCCGATCGCCCTGCTACCGGCAGACATCCAGGTGTGTGGATCGGGATGGGCTGGTACGGCTCGATCCTGAAGTCCGGTGGCTCGGCCTTCCATGCGTCACGGAATGGCCGGCTACTGCATCAAGCGGCTTGGACTTGCGGTCAGGGTTCGGCAACGGGATGACGGAGTGGCCCTGGCGCTGGATCATCAAGGCCAGGTCCACCGGGCTCGTGCCCATAATAGAGATCTTCAGGTCCATCGCGCCGTGGCCGGGATTCGGCCGGCTGGCGCCTTGGTCGGACGGTGCGCGATCGAGCGTGTGGCTGGAGCGATGGATCGATTGCTGGCAGAGCTTTCCTTGGTGTTGGAGCCTCATCCACCCGGTGATGACCAGGTGGCAGAGGCGGCACTCGTCCAGACGGAACCGACGGCAAGCCGAGGCACAAGCCAGTCTTCAAAAGGGCCTAAGCCTTCGGAACCACGACAAAGGCGCACTTCAGACCAGAGGCAACGAGGGACACAAATTCTTCGGTAGCTTCGTTATGACATGACTGCTTTACCAGGCGGGCAGGAATGCCTTCTGCAGTCAAATTGACCGATGAGCAGCTATCGTGGCACATCAGCTGTTTAGCTGGTGTTCGTGGCCCGCATGATCCCGCCGCAGGAGCCGGCAGCGCTGAAAGTTCCGGGCGGCGATGTCGGTGGTCGAGCTTCGCTTTGGAGACTGGCGCGAAAGGCTCTGCAGTGCCTTGGGATGCCGGACATAGTGAGCGGTCGATGGCTTCGGGCACGTAGCACGTACCTGATAGCGCCGATCATCGAAGCCCCGGTCGGTCTTATACGAGGCCCTTGATGCCGTT
>NZ_DATAGQ010000115.1:0-20528 GCF_036263595.1 Geminicoccus sp.
ACCGTGACCAGACCATGACCAACAAGAACCCGGCCACCACCAACAGCAAACCAGCCCCCGCCAGCCCCCGCCAGCCCCCACCTACATGGAAATGACCCCAACCACCCGCAAGACGCCCAAAACCATCCCCACACCAGGACATGCATGGCCAGAAGAGAAGAAATCTACTGGTCGAGGCGGTTTGGAGCAGGCAGCCGGAATGGCCTGGCCGTTAGGTGCCGCAGAAGGTCTGATGGACGAGTTCGTGCGGCTCGGGCGGCTCCGCATAGCGAGCGAATGCAGGCTGATCGTCGAACGGCCTTGCCAGCACCTCCACAAGTTCGTCGAACGGCCCGAAGTCCTGATTTATCGTAGCAGCCTGGATGACCGCCTCCACCCGATGATTGCGCGGAATGAACGCCGGATTGACTGAACGCATGGCGGCCCGGCGTGCCTCACCATCGCCAGACTCGGCCAATAGCCGCTGCCGCCAACGCTGGACCCAACGGTCGAAGGCGGAAGGATCGGCGAAGAGACTGCGCGCGCCCTCGTCGGCCCCTGGATCAGCCGCGGCATCGCACAGACGCCGGAAAGTCAGGGTGAAGTCCGCGCTGTTCTCGGCCATGGCGTCCAGGAGATCCTGCACCAGCTCCTTGTCGCCATCCTGCTCGGTCGAGAGGCCGAGCTTCTGACGGAGCCCCGCCTGATAGGTGCTCTGGAAGCGCGGCCCGAAGCCGTCCAGCGCCGCCTGCGCCTGGGCGACAGCCTCGTTCACATCCTCCACCAGCAGAGGCAGCAAGGTTTCGGCCAGTCTGGCGAGGTTCCATTGGCCGATCCGGGGCTGGTTCGCGTAGGCGTAGCGGCCATGGTAGTCGATGGAACTGAAGACGGTCGCCGGATCGTAGGCATCCATGAAGGCGCACGGACCGTAGTCGATGGTCTCGCCGGCGATCGACATGTTGTCGGTGTTCATCACGCCATGGATGAAGCCGATCAGTAGCCACCGGGCGATCAGATCAGCTTGGCGCGCAATCACCTGCTCCAGGAGCGCGTGGTAGGGCCTGCTGGCCTTGGCAGCCTCGGGGTAGTGCCGCGCAATGACATGATCGGCAAGCTGGCGGATCGCCTCCACGTCCTGGCGGGCGGCGAAATACTGGAACGTGCCTACCCGGATGTGGCTGGATGCGATCCGGGTGAGCACGGCACCGGGCAGAAGGGTTTCCCGCGCGACCGTCTCGCCGGTCAGCGTGGCGGCGAGCGTCCGGGTCGTCGGAAGACCGAGCGCCGCCATGGCCTCGCTCACCACATACTCCCTCAGCACTGGTCCCAATGCTGCACGTCCATCGCCCCGTCGCGAGAACGGCGTGGGTCCGGAACCCTTGAGTTGGATGTCGCGGCGGACACCATCCCGATCGACGACCTCGCCCAGCAGCACGGCTCGGCCATCACCGAGCTGCGGCACGAAGCTGCCGAACTGGTGCCCGGCATAGGCCATCGCAATGGACTGAGCTCCCTCGGGCACTCGCCTGCCAGACAGCATCTCCACCCCTTCCGGACTGGCAAGCCAATCCGGATCGAGGCCAAGTTGCACGGCGAGTTCCCGGTTCAGCCGGATGAGTTGCGGGGCAGCCACGGGCGTGGGTGCGACCGAAGCAAAGAAATGGCCGGGCAACCGCGCGTAGCTGTTGTCGAATGGGAGATGGACGCTCATGGGGCGCGCTTTCCTGGGAGGACAGGTTGCCGGATGCTGTAGGCCGCATACGCCGCAGGGCGCCCGAGGTTCCTGCGAAACGAGTGAATGCTGGCCAGAAGCTGGCCTCCACCGGGTCGCGGGGCGATCTGTCCGTCCGCCGACGGCAATCCGGATCCCCTGCGAGCTTTGCATCTCGGACCAGCTATAATGTCGATGCGGCGCATCCGGCCGGAAGCCAGACAGTCCTCCCCTAGGACGGCATCCCCTGGATCAGATGGAGCGTCTTCCCCTCGCAAAGGTGGCGTCATCGCTGCCGCCGGGCGAGGCGGCCGTGCCTGTGGTGGCCGGTCAATCGAGGAGGCGTACGAGCCGCCTGATCCGCTCATCCAGTGAAGCGACCATCCTGCCTCGTTCCGATTCACCCAGCAGATGATCCATGGCCTCCTGCAACGCGATGCTGAGGCCGCCCTCTAGCTCCACGATCAATGGCCTGATGGCGCGCCGGTCGCCGCGTCGGGCCAAGCCCAGCAGGGCTTCCTGACGTGTGTCGGCATGAGGATCGTCAATGCGGGCCAGAAGGGCAGCACGGATCTCAGGTCCATCCTCACGACTGAGCGTGCCGAGGCCAAGGGTCGCCCAGTCCCGAACATCGTCATCCGGATCGGTCATCAGGGCCATCAGCGCCGGCACGACGTCTGAGCGATCGGTGGCAAACTGGCCAAGAGCGACCGCCAAGGCACGACGCAGGTCAACGCTTGGAAGAGCTACCATTTCCAGGAGGAGCGGCACGGCCCGCGGATCACGCAATCGTGCGAGCGCATGGACGCAGGCGGCCCGTACGTGCTCGCTGGGGTCGAACCGGACAACAGCCGAAAGGACTTCCCAGCTTCGATCGGGGTACCGATGAGCCGGCATCCCGATCTGCCCCAGGATCTCCGCACCACGACTGCGCCGGATGGGGTCCTGGTCTCCCACCAACTTGATGGCCAACTCCAGGACACCTGGTTCGCCCCGCCATTGCAGGTCCACGATGGCGCGGCTGGCCATGTCCCCGTCAGGGTCGAGCACAGCCCGATGCAGGTCCGCCATGCACCGCGGATGATCGCCGAACCTCACCAGATCCGCGCCATCCAGGAGCCAAGGCCACTCTGCGGACGGCTGGGGAAGGCTGGCCGGCCTATGGCCGATGCGGCCCTTCGGACCAGGCGATCGGTCCGAAGCGGCAAATCGCAGGTTTTCGTGAAAACAGGATTGAACGTCAGAGGCCATTATTCGGATGCTTCCGCTATGACGCGCGGATCTGATGGCAAATCGTTATTTCGTTCAGCAAGGTTGGCCGGCACGATGAAACGTCAGGGGCAAGCATGTGCTCCACCCTCTGATGATCATGCACCAGCCCGATAATCTCAGCGCGAGCTGAGCCGGATGCCTCTCGCACCGGATCGCTGCAGCAAGAGTATCGCAGGCGACAGATGACGATAGCTCACGAAATACTTGATGACCCATTCAGACATGCGCGTGAAAATGTGAGAACTGCTTATGTGAAACCGACCATGCATGCCGCCACGAACTTCCGACCACGGATCTTCACCGATAAAAACTGGTGAGATATGCGTAGCGGTTATCCGTCAGCCTGAGCTGGCCCAACATCCGCAGCGAGCAATTCGCAACGCACCAGGGCAACGACAGATCTTATCTCCAGTATGTCACGACGTGCAGCAGCCCAGATAATCGGGCAGCGCCCCCTCCATGCCCGAAGCGGCTGTCCTGGACAAGGAACATTTGTGTAAAATCTGTGTGATCTGCGAGTTCGAGAGAAAGTAGTGTAGGGGTGATACGCATGACGCCTGCAGAAACCGGTCACAGATCGCCGCAGCTCAGCCACCTTGCAGACGGCGCAGATGGAGACGCTGAATCCCGAACATCCGGTAGATGGACCTTGCTACGATGACGACGTCACCGAAGAGACTGGCGCGGCGGGCGTAATGGAGATTGATGTCAATCTTCTCGGGCAGGATCCTGTCGACATAGAGCTTTTCCGGGTCCGCCGCCACGGCGAGCACCCGCTCCTCTTCGAAATAGGCCAGTGACGCCGGGTCCGTGATCCCCGGCATCAGATCCAGTACCTGTTGCTGCGCCGGGGTATACAGGTCGACATAACGCAGCACTTCGGGCCTCGGACCAACGAACGTCATCGTCCCGTCCAGCACGTTCAGGAGTTGCGGCAGTTCGTCCAGCTTGCAGCGCCGCAGGACACGACCGACCCGGGTGATGCGTGGATCGCCCCCGACCGTGAGCAGCGGACCGGGCACGACCCGCATGCTCCGGAACTTCCAGATCCGGAACACGCGGCCGTGGCGGCCAACCCTCGCCTGCCGAAAGAACACAGGACCGGGGTCGTCCAGATAGATGGCACAGGCGATTGCCAGCAGGAGCGGCGACAGCATGACAAGGGCAACAGCCGCGACCGTGGCCCGGGCGAACCAGCGAAGCATTGTCATCAAGGTTGCCCCAGCAACTGCCGTACCGCCGTGACAACCTGCGCAAGGTTGCCATCGCTCATCTTGCTGTAGATCGGCAGGCTCACCATCCGCCGGTAGGCGTCGGTGCTGACGGGGAAGCGCTCGGCTTCCAGCACATAGGAGTCGCGCCAGTAGGGATGCATGTGGAGCGGCACGTAATGGACGCTGGTACCGATCCCCTGGTTGCGCAACGCATCGATCAACTCGTTGCGGGACATCGGCGCGTCGTCCCGCACAAGTATCGGGAACAGATGCCATGCATGCATGTCGCCGGGCGGTGCGGCTGGCGGCAGGTCGACCGGGAGCCCATCGAATGCGTCAAGGTAGGCCCGGGCGATGAACTCGCGCCTGGCGCGCATCTCGTGCATGCGCGCCAGCTGCACCAGCGCCAGCGAGGCGCCGATGTCCGTCAGGTTGTACTTGAAGCCTGGCGCAACGACCTCGTAGTACCATCCACCGCCTTTGCCCTGGTAGCGGTCAAAGACGTCGCGGTTGATCCCATGCAGGCGCATCACCCGGGCGCGTCTGGCGATGGCAGGGTCGCGCGTGACGAGCATGCCGCCCTCCCCGGCTGCGACGGTCTTGGTGGCGTAGAAGCTGAAGACGGTGGCCAGGGTCGGCTGCGCACCGATCAGGATGCCCCCATGCGTGGTTGGCAGCGCGTGAGCCGCATCCTCGATGACTGCCAGTCCATGCCGTTCCGCCAGGGCGATGAGGCGTCGCATGTCGCAGGCCAGTCCAGCGTAGTGCACTGGCATCAGCGCACGCGTACGCGGAGTGATGGCGGCCTCGACCGCCTCCGGATCCATCGTCAGCTGGCCAGGCAGGACGTCGACGAACACAGGCGTCGCACCGAGATAGACGACGACTTCGGCCGTCGCCGTGAAGGTGTGGACAGGCACGATCACCTCGTCGCCAGGACCGATACCTGCAGCCTCGAGGGCGAGATGCAGGCCGGCTGTTGCGGAACTGACCGCGACGGCCTCCACGTCGGAACCCAGCATCGCAGCGAATTCGCGTTCGAAGCGCGCCACTTTCGGCCCGGTGGTAATCCAGCCGGACCGCAGGCACGCCACGACCTCGTCGATCTCGGCAGACGTGATGTCGGGCAAGGCGAAGGGAAGGAAATCGGCCAAAGGTGTCGCCGCGAGGTCGGCCAGGCATCCATGGCGACCGTCTACCGGGCCAGGGCGCATCATGAGATCAGACATCGTCGCCTCGGGATATGGCTGGAATGGAAAGCATGTCGAAGTAGCCGTAGCGGCGGTGCTTGCGCACCTCGACCCGGCTCAGGACAGTCGCAACAGAGCTTGTGGCACTCAGCCGCTCCATCGCCCGCCGTACGGCGCGGTAGTCGGTCCGACCCCAGCGCACGACGAGCAGGACAAGATCGGCGAGGTCGGTGAGGCTGGCAGCGCCGGGCTCGACCAGGACCGGTGCGACGTCGATCAGGATCAGGTCGTACTGGGTGCGAAGCCCAGGCAGGGCTGCGCGCAGGACCGGTGCTAAGACGGGCGGATGATCGTAGGGCTCGGGGTACATCAGGTCGTACCCGGCCGGTCCCGAGCGCCGGAGGATCATGCCGGGCAACGGAGCGGAGCCTGCCGTCGGCCTGACCGCCTCTACCAACGCATGCTCCCGGTCACGGCCCGCTTGCGCACCGGTGGCCTCGGACGCGATCAGCAGGACGCGCGCCCCTTGTCCGTCCGCCGCCATGGCTGCGAGCGCAGAGGCCAAGCTCGACGCTCCTTCTTCCCGAAGGCTCGACGTGACCAGGACGACCTTCGATCGATGAGCCGCGATACTGGCGAGGATGCCTCGAACCGCCCGGCCGAGCAGGGAACCGGGGCGGCTTCGCAGGCTATCTTCCAGCGTGCCTGTTCTAACCCGGATCTCGGGCACCAGACCGATGCAGGTAGCGCCAAGCTTCTCTTCAAGATCGTGCTCGCTGCGCAAGCGAGTGTCGAAGCGATCCAGGGTAAAGGCGAGCATGCAGCCTGCCGTCAGCCCACCGATCAGGCCCAAGAGCGTGAAGGTCGTCAGCGACGGTGACGCCAAGGTGCCAGGAGATGCCGGCGAGATCGCGCGCGCATCCGGTACGAGCAAGGCCAGCTGATCATCCAGGCGCACGCGCTCATCCAGGCGGTCATCCAGTTCCGCACGCTTTCGATCGATCTCTCGGCGCCAGTCGTTCGAGCCAGGCGGACCTGCGACCATGGCGCCTGCTCGCTCAATTTCCGCCGTCAGCCCGTCGATCCGGGTCTGCAGCAGGTCACTGGCGCGTGCGGCCATCCAGCGCTTCTGGGCGAGTTGCTCGTCCAGGTAGCTCGCGATCACCGCGTCGAGAAAGGCCTGCGAGAGCCGTGGATCGCCAGACGTGAACGACAGCGAGACCAGAGCCGACTGTCCGCTCGGCATGGACTGCATGCGGCGCTGGAATGCTTCGATGCGCCGCTCGCGGCCGGCTGCCGATGCATCGGCGAGTTCGGCCGAGCCGCCAGAGCAGGATGTGGCGACGGACCAGCCGAACTCCGTGGTGAGCCGATGAAGGATCCGGTTCCAGACGCCCTCGGCAATGCAAGCTTCTGCCGTTGTGGCCTCGGCTTGGTCCAGGCGAGCCAGGGCGCGCACGATGTTGGCGCGCGAGGCAATGACCCGGCTCTCGGTCTCGACCGTGCCATGCTCTACGGCGACGGGCGGCACTACGCTCGGCAAGGGCGAAGCTTGCCTCGGCGGTACCACCAGCACCATGGCATCGGACGTATACTGGGGAACCGATTTCAAGCCGAGAAAGGCCGCCAGCAGCATGCCCAGGATGGTCGACGCCAGGATCAGGAACTTGCGCCGCCACAAGTTGCCAGCCGCCTGGGCGAATGCCGGCGCGTGAGCATCGGGTAGCCTGCGCCAATCTCTGGACTGGCGGTTGCCGAAGGGCGGCTCCGACTGGTCGGGGAAGGCCGCCAAGCCGACCAAGGGCCGCTCCTTGGTCACCATGACACCGGCCTCTGTTGCCCGGATCGGGCAACATTCTGGGCAAGCCGCTCACACGGCGCACCCGGTGCTCGCCCTCGATCAGAGGCGCGAGACTTAAATTTATAAAATTTCAATATATATTCCACTTTGATGATGCGCTTGATTATCAGCTAAGGAATAATAAATAGTAATATATGTGCATATTCTGAACGTTAAGTAGCAGGTCCTATTCTTGATACCCAGGTATGACTTCTGCGTCCTTGCCGCGCTCTTGATCGTGATGGCCAGCAGTGATGCGCTCGCGCGGACATGGTACGTGGCGCCGGACGGCCTGGACGACGCCGAAGGCACCGAGCAGGCTCCCTTCGCCACGTGGCAGCGTGCGATCGACGAGGCCCTGCCCGGCGACACCATCCTGGTCAGGGCCGGCACCTATGTCGTTCAGGGTACCCAGGGGGTACGAATAGCGAGGAGCGGCCGGCCAGATGCGCCGGTTACCCTGCGCAGCACCGGCGGGCGGGCACTGCTCGACTGCTCCGAGGTTCCAAGCGAGGCAGGCCTTGCCTGCCTGCATCTGCTGGCAGACTGGTGGGTGCTGCGGGAGGTCGACATCACTCGCGCCCGCCAGGGCTTTCGGCATAGTTGGTCGATCGGGGTGCTGATCGAGGACGCTAGCAACAATCGTCTGGATCAGGTCGCGAGCTACGAGAACGAGGGGACCGGCATCCTCGTGACCGGGAGCTCGTCCAACAACAGGCTGGTGAACTGTGATTCCTATCGCAACGTCGATCGGCTCACTCGTCCGCCTGGCGGGGACGCCGACGGCATCGGCTTCAAGTTCCTGCCGCCCTCTGCCCAGGGGAACGAGATCGTCGCTTGCCGGACCTGGGCGAACTCCGATGATGGAGTCGATCTCTGGCACGCGGAGGCTCCCGTCACCATTCGCTCCAGCTGGGCATTCTGGAATGGGTACCTGCCAGGCAGCGCGGTCCCCGCGGGCGACGGTGTCGGCTTCAAGCTCGGCCGCAACGAGACCGGGCCTCGGCACCGGATCATTGGAAGCCTGAGCCTGGAGAACCGCTACGCAGGCTTCGACTCCAATGGTGCCGCCGGTCCGATCGAGGTGCTGGACAGTGCCGCGATCGACAACGGCATGGCTGGATTCGTCTTTCCCGAGCCAGGACATCGACTGAGCGATCTCGCGCTTGCCGGCAACCCGGCCTGGGAGGACCATCAGGAGGAGGATGCCTCTACGGTCCTTCCACCCTCGATTGTCCGCTGCATCGCCGGGTCGCGCGAGATCGATGGACCTCGCAGAACGGATGGATCCCTGCCGCACCTGGGATGCGGCTGGCCGACCTCCTCGGACTGAGGCGGCGGCGCGTCGCGGGTCGCACAGGCAGTTCACCGACCCGCTCCGTCGATGGGCATCGGGCGTCCGACGGCCAGGAGGTCGACAAGTCCGCGCAGATACGCCCAGCCATACACCAGGTGCATTCCCAGGAAGACTGGCGGCAGCTGCAGGACCTGCACGATCGACCGATCGCCCCGGCGGCTCAGGATCGCCCCGGCCAAGCCCGCAGCGAGATGCAGGACCAGGAGCAACGGAAGGATCCAGGCGAGGTCGGGCCAGACCGCGCCCGCGAGCAGCGCCATCCCCAGCGCCACCAGGAAGGCTGGCGGTACCAACTGTCGCCAGGTGGGGATGTGCCCGATCGCACGGGCCGAGAACGGCTTGTGGTAGCCGTAGCGGTAGAGCATCGCGGCGAGACGGCGAAGCGTGGGCCGCGCGAAGTAACCGGCCTGAATGCCCGGATCGAGCAGGACCACACCGCCGTTGCGGCGCAGCCGGGCATTCAGCTCGTCATCTTCGGCATAGGGAAGATCGGTACGGAAGCCACCTGCCGCCACCAGCACATCCCGGCGCCAGCAGCCGAACGGTACCGTGTCGACCGGCATGGGCTCGCGCCCGCCGGTGCGGAACCGGGCGTTTCCCACGCCGAACGGGTGGGAGAGTGCGGCCGCGATCGTTCGGGCGACCATGGTCGGCGCGCCCGGAAGGGTCCGGCAGGCCGGACCGACATTGGCGGCTCGGCTCTGCTGCAACCGCTGGATGCACTGCCTGACATAGCTGGACGGATATGTTGCATGGGCGTCCAGTCGGACAATGATCTCGCCCCTGGCTGCTGAGATTCCGATGTTCATGGCGAATGCAGGCAGACGGTCGGGGTTGTCCCGCAGCGAGAGACACGGATGCATCTGTGCGAAGCCGCCGACGATCGAAGGTGTCCCGTCATCGCTCATACCATCGACGACGATGACTTCGAACCGGCCTGGCGGATAGTCGGTGGCGAGGACGGTCCGAAGACAGTCGGCAATGTGGTCCCGTTCGTTGAACGTCGGGATGACGATCGTCACGGTCGGCAGGTCGCACCGAGCGGGGCTGGTCTCCACCACAGACGGCAGTTGGATGCTCATGCCGCCCATTGCGGCGTCCCCTGCGGCTGGCGCACGAGTCTCCCGTAGAGACTCGCGTAGCGCTCGATCATCGACGACAGAGAAAACTGCTCGATTACACGTGCGCGCGCCCTTGCACCCAATTCCACCCGCTCGGCCGGTCCGAGCGAAAAGACCGCGTCGATTGCCGAGGCGAGCGCCGGATCGTCGCCAGGGGGCACGAGGAGGCCATGGTCACCGAGCAGCAGGCCGCAGTCGCCGATATCTGTGGCGATTGACGGGACACCGGTAGCCATGGCTTCGCCCAGGACCAGCGGGAACGCCTCGCCCCAGATCGACGGCAGCACGAACAGGTCGAGCGCGTTCATCAGCTGTGGGACGTCGCTGCGTGCTCCCAGGAGGCTGACCCGGCCACGCAAGCCCGCCTCCTCGATCATCGCGAGCAGCGCCGCGTTGTCCTTGTCGATACCGCTTCCTGCGAGAACGAGATGCGGGGGCATCCTCTTGCTGGCCGACTGGCAAGCGAGCGCCCGCAGGAGACGGTCATGTCCCTTCATCGGGTCCCAGCGTGCGAAGCAGCCGACCAGCGGGGTCGAGGCATCGAGACCGAGCGCGACACGCACAAGATGGCGCGCACGCTCGTCCGGCCGAAAGCGTCCGACGTCGATGCCGTTCGAGATGACGGCTGTCCGGTCGGCACGGTAGCCCCGCTGCTCGTGCTGGCGGGCACTCGCGGCTGAGACATAGACGATGGCACCGCAGAGCCCGGAGAACAGCGCCCCTCCCCGCATCGCAAGACGCGTGAGAAGGCGATAGTCCGGTGCCGGCTCAAGCGTATTGTGGATGCTCCAGACGAGCGGACAGGCGTGCACGGCCAATAACCTGCCCAGAGCCGCTGCCGCATTGCCATGATACATCCAGCCCTGAATCAGGTCGGGGCTGGCGCGGCGGATGGCGTCGCGCACTCGGATGGCGTCGGACAGGGCGAGCCGTCCCCTGGACATGTCGAGCGACAGCACGGCGGCACCGGCCGCCTTGAGTTCCGTACGCATGTGGCTCGGAGTGGTGAGCGAGATGACGGTGTTATGATGTCCCTCGGCCTGGAGACCGCGCACGAGGTTCAGCAGGACGAATTCGGCGCCACCTACCCCGATCCCGTCGAGGACGTGCACGATCCGCATCGACGGGTCAGACGCCACGGGCATCACCTCGGTTCCCCTCGGGTGCACTCAGTGCCAGTGCCATGGCCAACGCCATGAGCGTGCTCTTGCTGTCGATGACCGTGTGGCTGAACAGGCCGCCGATGAGCATGATGACCGCGACGGCCAGCAGGAGCGGTGACCTGCGTGCCCAGGCGGCGATCAGTGCGGACCCCGGGATCAGGAGATAGAGAACCAGGCCCACCATCCCCAGGTCGATCCATTCGCGCAGGTAGATGTTGTGGGGGCCAAGCCCGAACGGCGCGCCTGGCTTCGCGAAACCCAGCGCGTAGCCGGTTCCCTGCCCCACCAGGGGTTCCTGCAGGGCGATCTGCAGGAAGTACCGCAACAGGGCCGGGCGGTAGTCATCCGCCAGCACGTCCGTTCGCATCAGTAGCTGGTCGATCCGCCGTTCGACCTCGGGCATCCTTGCGATGTCCAGGCTGGCCACCAGGTCCGCGAAAACGATCATCAGGCTCACCGCTGCCGCCACGAACGCGGCGATCAGCAGCAGCGTATGGAACGGGCGCCTGCGGCCCGCCGCCAGTACGTAGATGCCTGCCAGGACGGCCCACATCATCAGGCCACTGCGCGACAAGGTGAGCATCACGAGCATGAAACCGGCAACCATGAGGACGATGCTGCCCGCCCGGAACCGGTCGTACCGCAGGCAGAACGGCAGGATCATCAGCAAGGTGGCGGCGGTGACGTTGGCGTCGGTCGTGAGCCCGGCCGGGCGATAGGAGCGGACCGAAAAGGTGCCGGGAAAGATCAGGTCTGCGATGACCGAGGCGCCGAGCACCAGGAACGCAAACGTGGCGCCCCGCCGCACGACCGTGCTGTCATCGGGCGCGACTGCCAAGGCCATTCCGAACAGCAAGACGACGAGATGGTAGATCGGAAACAGGCGCGTCACGTCGTCGTCGTTGTCGATCAGCGACTGGCCGGACAGGCAGAC
The DNA here is from genome assembly GCF_036263595.1 of Geminicoccus sp. Taxonomy (NCBI): domain Bacteria; kingdom Pseudomonadati; phylum Pseudomonadota; class Alphaproteobacteria; order Geminicoccales; family Geminicoccaceae; genus Geminicoccus; species Geminicoccus sp. The sequence continues at coordinate 11,782 of NZ_DATAGQ010000115.1, forward strand.
CAGATGCCAGAGCGTCCAGGCCAGGAAGAGCCACAGCACCAGACCGTTGCGCCGCCAGGCAGACAGGGCCCGTCCGACCATCTCGTCCGACCGGGGCGCGCACAGCACGACCAGGACGTAGGGAAGCGCGATCGTCGGAAAGACCAGGAAGCCCAGCCTGCCATAGGCTCCAAGGTTCCCGAGATACTGGTCGAGCTGGGTCATCAGCAGGACGAGCGACACCATCACGTAGGCTGAGACCAACGAGATGGGCTCGTGCACCCGATGGGCCGACACAGGCATGGCAGTGCCGGTCATGGATGCAGGTCCAGATAATGTTGTGCTGCCGCCCGGTAGTCGAAGCGTTCGAGGCACCGAGGGCCGGGCCGGTTCTCCCGGTCGGCTACCATCCCCAGGATCGCGTCCGCCAATGCTCCCGCGGCTCCGACCGGCACCAGCTTCGTTCCCGGGACGTCGGCCAGCGTCTCCGCCGGGCCGCTTGGGCAGTCGGTCGACACGATCCTGGCGCCGCACGCCAGTGCCTCGACGAGCACCACCGGCGAGCCTTCGTACCGCGAGGAGAGGACGAACAGATCGCACGCGGCCATGTACGCGTAGGGATTAGCCGCGAACCCCGGCATGTCGACGACGGCCCTTAGCCCCAGTTCGTCGCGCAGTGCTTCCAGCTCCGCGCGCTGCTCCCCCTCGCCCAGGATGATCAGCCGGACATCGCGTGCCCGGCGCACCCGTTCCATCGCGCGCAGCAAGGTCGGATAGTCCTTTTGTGCGGTCAGGCGCCCGCAGGCGAGCAGGACCGGTGCCTTCCGGCCGACGAGCCAGGGGTGTGCTGCTGGCTCGTCGGCCCGCACCTGCAGTTCCGGCACGAGCACTGGATTGGGGATCACGACGAGCTTGCCAGCATCAAGGGCGAACACCCGTTGGGAATCGGCCGCCACGCCGTCCGACACGGCCACCACGGCTCGGGCAGTCCGGTAGAGCCAACGCAGCAGCCTGATTCTCATGACGCCACGCCAGCCTTCGTTCCGGCCGATGCGCAAGGAGGGTGTATTATGGATGCCGCACACGATTTCGGACGGCGACAGGGCTAAGAACCGCGCGGTCAGCGCCACGAGGTTGGCGTCGTCCATCGCCGAGTAGACCCGCCATGGACGCTCGCGGCGCAGATAGCGGGCAAGCTGCAGGGCCGCCTGCCAAGTGCGGGTCGACCCGAGCACCACCTTGCGGACGCCGGCCGGCACAAGGTCGCGATAGGCCCCCTCGTCATGGACGACCACCAGCGTAGTCGGATGCCCGGCCTCGGCGAATCCCCGTGCCAGGTTCAGCATCGCGCGCTCGGCACCGCCGCCGGCGAGGGTCGGCAGGAAGATGGTGACGTCCCTGGCCGCGACCACGGCTGCTGATAGCGGCGGCGGTGTCCTCCCGAAGGGCAGGGCGAGGACACCCAGCTTCCGCTGCGCCACCAAGAACAGGCCGATGTTCCAGGCGACTGTGGATGCGCCGGTCGCCAAGGCTGCACCGTCGATCCCGGCATAAGGGATCAGGAGCAGGTTCGAGACCAGCGCCAGCAGGCAGCCCGCGATCAGCACGGCTGTCGCGTGCCGCTCGCAGCCACGCATGGAGAGCGCTGCGCCCGACATGCTGAAGGAGGACGCGATCATGGTCGCAAGCGTAAGGACCCGCAGGGCGAACGCACCGGTGACGAACTCCCCGCCGAACACGCGCAGGATCGGCTCGGCGAGGACGAGGACCGGAAGGCCCGCGGCCAGGTTGACGAAGAACGCAAAGCGCGCACCTCCGCGCAGTACCGACTGGAGGCTGGCCGAATCCTGCTGGCCGCTGCGCCTCGCCAGTACAGGTTGGATGGTGGCGACGGCCGCGATATTCGCGAATGCCAGCACGGAGGCGATCCGCGTCACGGCGGTGTAGACGCCCAGGGAAGATGCGTCCGTCAGGTAGCCCAGCAGAAGCACGTCGACCTGCTGGGTGAGGTAGAGCGCGAGCGTGCCCAGCCCCAGGGCGATACCCACCTTGCGCCACTGCGGATCGGCTGGAAGCCTTTCGGTGCCGGCCGGCCCGAGACGTATCCACGAGGCCAACAGGCCCGCCGCGGCGGTCAGTGCGATGGCAACAGCATTGCTGCCGACCGCGGCCATGGCGCCTTGCCGGTCAGAACCGGCCTGGAGCAGCAGGAGGAAGACCAATCCCATCAGGATCGGGCGGATCAGGCGGTTCGGCAGATTTGCCCAGCTCTGTGCCCCGAGTGCGCGAAGAACGTTTTCTGCCAGATTGCCGCCCACGATGATCGGGACGCAGAGGCCCGCCAGCATGAAGGCGGCAGCCCGCTCGGGATCCTCCTTGCCTGCCATCCAGCCCATGGCGGCAAGCGCCGCGCCCGCGATCAGGGCGACCGTGCCGATCCGCGAGAACGTCCAGAGGACCACCCGGCGGACCAAGGCCCTGCATCCGCGGCCGTGATAGTCGCTGACGAAGCGGACCAGCATCCGGTCCCCGCCCCACGCAGCGACCAGCGCCAGCAGGTTGGCCAGCGTGAAGGCGTAGGAGTAGAGGCCATAGGAAGCGGGCCCGATGTTCCGTGCGACCACGGCCTGGACCGCGAAGCTCGCCGCCTGCCCGGCCAGGATCGCCAGGAACAGCGCAGTGCTGCGGGTGAACAAAGATGGCGGGATGCCGATCTGCTCGACTGATCGGCGCAGGACCGCGGCGAGCGGCAGCCGCTCCGCTGGCGATGTGGCGAAGAATCCGCTCATGGCAGGAGCGACAGATAGGCAGCGGCGGCCGTGCGATAGTCGAACCGCGCCAGCCTTGTCGCGACGCATCCGGCCCGACCCGAGCGGAGCGCTCTGGCCATGGCATCGGCCAGCCCCGCCACATCGCCGACCGGCACGAGGCAGGTCGCCGCCTCATCCTCCAGTATCTCCCGTGGGCCGCTGGGGCAATCGGTGGCGACCACAGGTGCGCCGCAGGCAAGTGCCTGGACCAGGACGTTGGGCGAACCCTCGAACCGGGACGACAGCACGAACAGGTCGCAGCGGGCCATGTAGCGGAACGGGTTCGGGTCGAAGCCCGGCAGGCTGACCGAGCCCGCGATGCCGAGATCAGCGGCGAGGGCCTCGATCACGGAACGATCTTCGCCTTCGCCCAGGATCAACAGCCGTACATCCTGCTCCCGGCGCAATCTCGCGAAGGCCCGGACGAGGGTGACGTAATCCTTCTGCCCGGTGAGCCTTCCGCATGCCAGGATCACGGGCGGCGCGCCATCCGCGAACCAGGGGTGCGAAATCCGGGCACTGGCCAAGCGGTCGAGATCCGGGGTCAGCACGGGATTGGGGATCACCACGACTTGGTCGGGCCGCAGGCCCAGCAGGCCGCATGCGTCCTTGGCTACACCCGCCGATACCGCGACCAAATGCCGGGCCGCCGCATACATCGGCCGGCTCAGCGCCAGGATGATGCGCTCCTTGAAGTCGGCCCGTGCCGAAATTTCCTCGGAGCGCGTGTTGCGGAGCCCTGGGACCACCTCGACACCGGTGCCTGACAGGCGGCCTGCCAGGAGTGCTACCAGGTTCGCATGATCGAGCGCGCTGAACAGGACGCGCGGGCGGCGCAGGCGAAGGTAGCGGACCAGTGCCGGCAGGGCGGAGAGCGTCCGTCGCGCCCCGAGATCAACGAACCGCACACCGCCTTCGACCTCGTCCCGATAGGGACCGAGCCCCGATGCGACCACGAGGTCGACCTCGTGCCCGGCCTCGCGGATACCCTTGGCGAGATTGAGCATGGCCCGCTCCGCTCCGCCCCCTTCGAGCGAAGGCAGGAAGATTCCGACCGACATGGCGGTATTCATGCGGCCAAGGTCCGCGGCTGATCCGCAACGCTGGTCTGGCTGCCATAGCCTGGCACCAGGATCGCAAGCTCGCGGCGCACGGCGTCGACCTCGCCGCGCATGCAGGCCAGGGCGATCCGTTCGACGCAGGCGTCCAGCAGCTTGCGCGGCGGGATGGCGGACGTTGCCGACATCACGCCATCGATCAGCTCGCCGAGCTTCGTCTCGTTCGTGTCGAACAGTTCCTCGAAGAGCTTCTCGCCGGGGCGGAGCCCCGTGAACGCGATGTCGATATGCCGGTAGGGCTCGAGCCCGGCCAGACGGATCATCCGCTCGGCAAGCGCCACGATGCTCACGGGCTCGCCCATGTCGAGGACATGGATCATTCCGCGGCGGGCATCCGAACGCAGCGTCGCCGAAGCGGCGTGGAGCACGAGCATGACGGCCTCGTCGATCGTCATGAGGAAGCGGGTCATGGCTGGATGCGTCACCGTCACCGGGCCACCGCGGGCGATCTGGTCCTTGAAGATTGGAACGACTGATCCACTCGATCCGAGAACATTGCCGAACCGGACGGTGAGGTAGCGCGTCGAGCCGGCATCGGCCGTAAGGTCCGCCACTTGGCAGCAATACTCGGCGACGCGCTTGGATGCGCCCATCACGCCGGTCGGGTTGACCGCCTTGTCCGTTGAAACCTGCACCATCGCACGCACGCCGACGGCACGGCAGGCATTGATGACATTCTGGGTGCCGATGATGTTGGTGAAGGCACCGTCGCACGGATTCGCTTCCACCATCGGCACATGCTTGAGGGCAGCGGCGTGGAACACGATGTCCGGGTTCTCCGCACGGAATACGGCCGTAAGCGCATGGCGCAAACGGACGTCGACGGTCGAGAGCCGGTAGCAGAGGTTGGGAAAGTTGCGTTTGAGCTCACGCTCAAGCTGAAAGAGTCCGGCCTCGCTGTGATCCAGCAGGATGAGCCGTACGGGCCGGCAAGCCGCCACCTGGCGCACGATCTCGCTGCCGATGCTGCCGGCGGCCCCGGTCACCACGATCCGGCGTTCCTGGATCATGCTTTCGACCGCGCCGGCAGGAAAATGACGTTCCGGACGCTCCAGCAATGTATTCGTGGCAAATGTCCTGAGCGGCAGCCTACCCGCCGCCACCGGCGCAAGGCTCTCGTCCGGCGATGATGCAAACTGGACGTCCCAGTCCTGATCGGCGGCGATCCGGCGCAGTCCGACGAGTTCGGCGTGGGAGAGCGGCTCGGTGACGATGATCGTGCTCGCGCCGGACCTGGCCAGGTTCTTCCCGGTGCCATGGCCGTCCAGCAGGTCGCCCAACTCCGCGACGACCGGCACCCCATCCAGGCATCTGCCAGCGTCGTCGCCGCCCAGGGTGATCAGACCACGCACGTCCAAGCTCTGGCCACCCGATCCCTGGAGGGCACGCAGGTAGGCGGCCGAAGCGTGGATGGATCCGACCAGCAGGGCCGGCCGCGGCATGCTTGCAGCCAAGCCCTTCGCCGAGGACCGCTCGCGGGTGAAGCGATAGATCAGCCGGATGCTCAACAGCAGGCAGGTAGCCGCGATCAATTCGGGGAAAGCGATCCTCATTACGAGGTAGGTCGGCCAGATCGTGAGCAAGATGAGCACTGCGACGGCCCAGGCAACAAAGACAAGCCGAAGTAGCCTGACCACTTGCAGGCCGGACATGAGGCGCCAGAAGCTACGATGAGACGGGTCAAAGAAAGCACACACCGCGAAGCTCAAGGCCATCAAGCCGATCGCAGTTGTAAGCTGAATGCCTGTCAGGAGTTCGCCAGTGGTTTCGACAGCTTCCACCAGTCGGATCGCGCATAGAGTAGCTAGGGCAATAAGTAATGCGTCGATAAAATAGATGACGGCATAGCGCTTGTTATTGTTCAGCCATGAAGGATCGGCTGCATGAAACGCAGACATATACGAGGCGAGCATCATCGCCCTCCAGAAAATGAGCGTGAAGCAATTCAGGATCTTTAGGCAACCTACAACGAATGAGATATGTCAAATTTCGCCTAGAAAGCGAACTCAATAAATATGAGACGCGTTGTAGATGAAAATTTCCCCGAGTCAACGCGAAAGAAAGGTAAATTGTTCGCGCAATCAGGGGAAATCACCGGGAATGCAGTAGTTGAGAGTGGTCATACCTTGTCGCTTGAAAATGAGCTTCCGTATTCGTGCATGCGCAATCTCCCACTTTGGAAGCGAGAATGTCATGTTCAGATCAGCAGTCAGTTACATCGAATCACATCAGGCATTGTGACAACTTGTCGCCTTCTTGATGAACCACATGTCTGCCAGTGGTTACTGCCAGAATGCGAAGGGATACGGCTGCTGTGGCTTTTTTTCTAAAGGCTTTCTAGCTGTTGTTCTTGTTGTCAATCTCAGCGGGTAGAAGTCCTCCATCCTGCCTCTCGCCAATCGACAGCTGTCCTTTTTCAGCGAAGATCCGAGCATTTCATCGGCCGCCACAGTCGTCTCCTCGAAAATCAGCAAAATCGAGAAGCGAAAGACGAAACTGTGATGCTCCGGGCTCTTCTTGTCATATTATCAATTAGCTGTGCATCTGCCGCACAGGCCAAGACTTGGCATGTGGCGATCGCCGGAAATGACGATTACAGCGGCTCATGGGATCTTCCGTTCGCCACATGGCAACGTGCCGTCAGCGCGGCTGCGCCTGGGGATACGATCCTCCTGCAGCCTGGACGATACAAGGTGGAGGCGTCACGCAGCTACGGCGCAAGGATCACCCGGAGCGGCAGAAAATCGGCGCCCATCACGATGCGTGGCGATGGTGGCACCGCCATCCTGGACTGCTCTGGGATGAGCTATCGGACCGGAGTGTACTGCCTGGATCTTCGAGCCAGCTGGTGGCGGATCGCTGACATCGCCGTCACCGGTGCAAGGCAGATCGACGAGACGAGCTGGTCGCTGGGCATCCTGGTCAAGGACGGCTCGAACAACGTGCTGGACGGCGTTGTGAGCCACGGCCACGCAGGCGTGGGGATCCGCATCGAGGGAAATGCGAACCACAACCTGCTCCAGAATTGTGACGTCCACCACAATTTCGACGACAAGACCCGTCCGACGGCAGGCGCCCATGCGGATGGCATCGGCGTCGGCGTGCCAGCCGGCTTGAACGGCAATCGGATCGTCGGCTGTCGGACCTGGGCAAACTCGGACGACGGCGTCGACCTGTGGATGTCCGAAGGACGCGTCAGCATTTCCGGATCCTGGTCGTTCTGGAACGGGTTCGTACCGGATTCATCCATGGAGGCCGGTGATGGTGTGGGGTTCAAGCTGGGACGCAATACAGCCGGTCCAAGGCATTCCGTGACGCAGAACCTCGCCTTCGGGAACCGGTATACGGGCTTCGACTCCAACGGAGCTGCGGGCGCGATGAACATCTACAACAACGTGGCGATGAACAACGGCCTGGCCAACTTCGTGTTCAGCGAAAAGCTGTCCCATGCGTTGCGCAACAATATCGCCTACGGGCCTGTTCCCAACTGGCTGAGCGGCAGTATCTCGGCATCGCACAACTCCTGGAACCTCCTTCCCAGCGGGGTTGTGGCCGAAGACTTCCAGAGCGTCTCCTCAGCCGGCGTGACGCAGGACAGGGAAGCAGATGGCTCGTTGCCTTCCCTTCCCTTCCTGAAGCTCGATCCCGGCAACCTCCGGATGATCGATCGTGGTGTGGACGTGGGACTGCCCTATGTCGGCAGCGCACCCGACCTCGGTGCCTACGAGTACGAGCCGACGTCATGACGCCCGGTGCCGGCTTTGCGGCAGGATGAGCTTGACGAATACGTCCAGGCACCTTCCCTCCTGGTCTCGTGTAAAGCCCGTCGGAGCAGTAGAAATGACATCCACGACCCTGGATACAGCCGGCGGTGGCGCGCAGCGTCGGCTGGATCCGAGCAAGGTCGCGTATCAGCGCCCCCAGCCGGCCGGCATGGTGCCGGATATCTTCCTTGCCGGCGCCCTGGCGCTGGATGACGACCCGAGCTGGGTCCCACAGGCAAAGGACGTCTGGTTCAAGCCGCTGGTGCTGAACGTCACCCAGGGCTTCTATGTCAATATCCTCAAGGTGCAGAAGTCGGGTGTCTTGTCCCGTCACCGCCATTTCGGTCCGGTCCATGCTTTTACCTTGCGCGGGTCCTGGCACTATCTTGAGCACGACTGGGTCGCCCGGGCAGGGGACTATGTATTCGAACCGCCCGGCGAGACCCATACGCTGGTGGTGCCCGAGGATGCGGAAGGCATGATCACCCTGTTCCACGTCACGGGTGGTTACAGCTATGTCGATCCGCAGGGAGAAGCCCTGGGCTACGAGGATGTCTTCACCAAGCTCGAGGCAGCACGCAGGCACTTCGAGGCAATCGGCCTTGGCAGCGGCCACGTCGATCAGTTCGTCCGCTGATCCGAGAGGCGCCATTCCTTGGCAGCGGTCGTCAAACAGCGCAGCGATCCGGCAGGCAGCTTCACCCGCAATAGGGCGATACAGCTTCTTTGGCATCAAGATCCATCCCTGCAATGGCGGCGGTCAGGAGACCACAGCGGGGCTGGGACCTGATCCGCACGGCCATCCTGTGTCAGCGCCGACATTGGGGAGAGCATCGCTGCCGACGCTCTGATCTGGGGTGACGAGGCGTCGGTACTGGCCTTCAAGGCCCGCGAGGCGATTGGCAGACGAGAGGCCCTGTCCGAGATCGGCATCACTGTACCGGTCCACAATGATGAGACACCGATGTGCGCTCACGCGGCCATGTGCATCTGACCAAGCTGGCCGGCTCGAACCTGGGCGGGTGTCCGGTAGCCGTGCCGCTCGACGATCCAGCTCCGGTTGTAGGTCTGCTGGA
>NZ_DATAGQ010000116.1:0-57805 GCF_036263595.1 Geminicoccus sp.
CCAGCTGCCGCGGACCAGGCGACCATAGCCGGTCGCCGTGTTCGTGCCGAAGATGTGCTGCCACTGCTTGGCGAACTCGGCGCGGTAGACGGGCCTCCCGGCATCATCGACGCGATAGTCCAGCGACATCATGTTGCCGGAGGTATGTCGCTTGCCGACTGGCAGCTGCGCCATGACCTGGCCGAGCGAGGGAGCGACGGTACGCCAGTAGAGATTGTTCGAGGTGTACTGCCCACCACAACGGTTGGGCGATGCAGCCTGAGCTGCCTGCGCCAAGCCAAGTGCCATTACCGGCACGAGTGCGGCGGCCGCCAGGAAACGCCTCAGCATCATCCACTCCTGGAAATTAGTCCCATTTGGAGGCGAGATAGAAGAGGCGTACCTGGACTTCAATTCAACTGCGACACCGCCAGCAGAATTTTCTCCTGCCGTGAGACATCAAGATAGAAACATTTCCGGATCAACACCATTAATGCGTAGATCGAGGGAATCATTTACTACAGAATTTTTCAGGCTGGTTGATGGTGCACTTTCGCACATTTCTAGTGTTACGGTCAGCGCTGGCGGTGTCTGCGCCGACTTACCTAGTCAACCTTGCCGCTGTTCCTCGTTCTTCGCTGCGAGTCGGCCCGATAGCCCTTTGATGCGCAGGCGCAGGGCGTTGAGCTTGATAAAGCCTTCGGCATCGCGCTGATCGTAGACCGTATCGGCCTCGAACGTCGCATATTCATGGCTGTAGAGCGTGAAGGGCGACTTGCGGCCGACGACCTGCACGCTGCCCTTGAACAGCTTCAGGCGGACCGTGCCGGTCACGTTATGCTGGCTCTTGTCGATCGCCGCCTGGAGCATTTCCCGCTCGGGCGTGAACCAGAAGCCGTTATAGATGAGCTCCGCGTAGCGCGGCATCAGCTCGTCCTTGAGATGCGCCGCACCCCGGTCGAGCGTGACGCTCTCGATGGCGCGGTGGGCCGCCAGGAGGAGGGTGCCGCCGGGCGTCTCGTAGACGCCGCGCGACTTCATGCCGACGAAGCGGTTCTCAAGCAGGTCGAGGCGACCAATGCCGTTCGCACCGCCCAGGTCGTTCAGGCGGGACAGCAGGGCCGCCGGGGACAGCCGGATCCCGTCCACGGCGACCGGATCGCCCTGCTCGAAATCGATCTCGACATAGCTCGGCTGGTCGGGAGCAGCCTCCGGGGCGACGGAGCGGGTGAACATCTCTTCGTCAGGCTCGACCCACGGGTCTTCGAGCGCCTTGCCCTCATAGGAGATGTGCAGGAGGTTCGCATCGGTACTGTAGGGCGGCTCGCCGCGCTTGCCGCGCGGGATGGGGATCTGCCGGGCCTCGGCATATTCGATGAGCTTGTCGCGAGAGTTCAGGTCCCACTCCCGCCAGGGGGCGATGACCCGGATCGAGGGATCCAGAGCATAGGCGGAGATCTCGAAGCGGACCTGGTCGTTGCCCTTGCCGGTGGCCCCATGCGCCACGGCGTCGGCACCGGTCTCGTGTGCGATCTCCACCAGGCGCTTGGCGATGAGCGGCCGTGCGATCGAGGTGCCCAGCAGGTAGGCGCCTTCGTACACGGTGTTGGCCCGGAACATCGGGAACACGTAGTCGCGCACGAACTCTTCACGCAGATCCTCGATGAAGATCTGGGTGGCGCCCATCATCTCGGCCTTGGCGCGCGCCGGCTCCAACTCCTCGCCCTGACCCAGGTCGGCCGTGAAGGTCACGACCTCGCAGCCATAATTGTCCTGCAGCCAACGCAGGATCACCGAGGTGTCGAGCCCGCCCGAATAGGCCAGCACCACCCGCTTCACAGCATTCTTCATCGAATGTCCTCTGCCCCGGACCACACCCGAATGGGTCGGCGGGCGATGCGCCTCAGGCCCGCGTATCCACGGTCTGGCTAGGTTCGCCCGGCGCCGGCGTCTCGGGCACCGCTTCGGCCGGCCGTGCCGCGACACCGACCATGGCCGGCCGCAGCAGGCGGTCGGCGATCAAATAGCCGGCCTGAACCACCTCGGCAATCGTACCCGGCGCTGCGTCGGCACGCGGAACCTCGAACATGGCCTGGTGGCGGTTCGGGTCGAGCTTCTCGCCCACTGCCGGTTCGATGCGCTTGATCTGGTGCCGCTCGAAAGCCGAGAGGAGGCTGCGCTCGGTCATCTCCACGCCCGTGAGCAGGCTCTTGAGCGCCGGATTCTCCTCGGCAGCCGCCGCAGGCACCGCCAGCGCCCGGCGCAGATTATCCGCCACGTCCAGCAGGTCACGCGCGAATCTTGTGACCGCGTAACGCCGCGCCTCGTCGACCTCGCGCTCCTTCTGCCGGCGGGTGTTCTCGACGTCGGCCAGCGCGCGCAGCAGCTTGTCCTTGAGGTCCGCGACTTCCTGCTCGGGACCATCCACCTGTACTGCCTCGACCGCCTCGTTCACCGCCTCCGGCTGGGTCTGGTCGTGTTCCGTCGTCATTCCTGGGTTCCACTATCGTTATGACCGAGCATGCGGCTGACCACCCGAGCCGTGTAATCGACCATCGGGATGATTCGCGCATAGTTCATCCGAGTGGGACCGATCACGCCGATCGCTCCCACGACCGAAGACTGGCCCTGGTTCGGCGCTGGGGCGCGATAGGGTGCGATCACCATGGAGCAGCCAGTCAGGTCGAAAAGTTCCGTTTCAGCACCGATGAAGATCTGAACGCCATTGCCGCTCTGCGCCGCCTCGACGAGCCGCAGCAGGTTCTTGCGTGTCTCCAACGTCTCGAAGAGATGCCGGACACGTTCCAGCTCCGCCAGGTTCTGGACATCCTCCAGGAGCTTGGACTGGCCCCGCACGATCAGGAAGCCGTCGCCATTGTCGCCCGGCTTCACCCAGGTCGCCAAGCCGGCTTCCACCACCCGCTGGGTGGCCTCGTCGATCTCCGCGCGGCGGGCCTCGATCTCCTGGTGAACGAGCATCCGTGCCTCGGCGAAGCTCCGGCCGGACAGGCGCGCGGTCATGTAGTTGCCGGCTTCGATCAGGGAGGTCTGCGGCATGCCCAGCGGTACGTCGATGATCCGGTTCTCGACCATGCCATGATCGCTGACCGTGACGACCAGCGCCCGGCCCGGGCCCAGAGAGACGAACTCGACATGCCGGAACGGCCGGTCCCCGGCCGGGGCGGCGACCACGCCCGCATGCCGTGTCAAGCCGGACAAGGTCTCGGTCGCATCGCCCAGCACCGCCTCCAGGCTTTTCCCGGTACCAACGCACTGAGCCCGGATGCTGCGCTTGTCCTCGTCGCCGACATTGCCGACTTCGAGCAGGCCATCGACATAGAGGCGCAAGCCAGCGGCGGTCGGCATGCGGCCGGCCGAGGTGTGCGGCGCATAGAGCAGCCCGGCATCCTCGAGATCGGCCATGACATTGCGGATCGTGGCCGAGGAAAGCTGCTCGTCCAGCTTGCGCGCGATCGTCCGTGAGCCGACAGGCTCCCCTGTCGTCACATAGGCATCGACAATCCGGCGAAAGATTTCGCGCGAGCGGCTGTTCAGTTCGGTGATCATCGGTCCTGGTGCCCGGCTTCGCAGCCAGGACCCGATGTAGGAATCGGGAGGATGCACGTCAACGGATGCTGCAGACCGGCCGGGCCCGCATGTTCCCGCCGACTGGTCCGATCCGGCTCTGGCGGCTAGTGCCTCGGGCTACTGTCCAGGTCGTCGCCATCGGCTCCCTTGGCATAACCTGTATGCTTCTTGTCCTTGTCGTGCGTCAGCGTGGAGGCCAGGGACCGTGCGGCACCTGCGACGACGTTGCCCATGGCCCCCGCTGCTGACTGCACGCCGCCAGCGGCGCCGGACCCGATGTCGCCTGCCTCGTGCAAGGCATGCTTGACCTGCTTGCCGCCAGGCCTGTGTTCGGCCAGCGCCGTGGCAAGCGCGCCGCCTGCAGCCATGAGCGCGCTGGTGATCATCTGGCGGTTGTCGGGGTCCTTCAGGAACTTGCGAATGGACTTGGACTTGCGCAGTGCCCGCGGCACCTTAACGCCCGCGATCTTCTTTGGGATCTTGTACGCCTTGGCCAACTGGTATGCTCCCGCCTGTCGGCCGATCGGCAGGCCAGCTCGATGTCTCGTCGCATGGCCTGCACAAGGTCGACCGGATCGCCAAGGGAACGCTACCGGACAGAGGCGGTTCCGTGACGGCTGGATAACGGGGTGGTGAGGATGGCGCAGCGGAGGCGAAAGGCGCGACCGGGCCGGAAGGTGCCGAAGGCGCTGGGGGTTCTGGTGCAGCGGCTGCTCGGCTCGCCGAGGGCGCGGGGCGTTCTCGTTCGCGCGCTGATGCACGCTGCAGCCGTGCTGGTGCGTGAGCACCCCAAGGCGGCACTGATGACCGCGGGAGCGGGTGCGTCGAGCCTCGCCAAGGGCACGGCCCATGCCGTGGCCGGAAAGACCAAGGACAAGCTGCGCTCCGCAGCCCAGCACCTGCATCTGGTGCACAAGGACGACGACGAGCAGCGCGAACGCAACGGCTGATCCCGGACGTTCGTGAACTTCCGGTTTGCGCCCGTCACGTCCTTCATCCAGAGCGATGCCAGAACGTTCCTTCGCTGCCTGGAGACCCGTGCCATGATCGCCGTCATCTTCGAGGTCGTTCCGCGCCCGGAGTTGCGCCAGACTTATCTCGAGATCGCTGCCGGGCTCAGGCCTGTGCTGGAGGAGGTCGACGGCTTCATCTCGGTGGAGCGGTTCGAGAGCCTGACCCAGCCCGGCAAGCTCCTGTCGCTGTCGTTCTGGCGCGACGAGGAGGCGGTGGCACGCTGGCGGCAGGTCGAGCGGCACCGGGCTGCACAGAAGGCCGGCAGGGAGCAGGTCTTCGAGGACTATCGGCTGCGGGTGGCGGCGGTGATCCGGGACTACGGCATGAGCGAGCGGGACGAAGCGCCGGCCGACTCGCTGGCGCTGCATGGCTGACCTTGCGACCGGAGGCGGCAGGCGGTGAGCCAGGTGTTTCGCTCCAGGATCGATCCCGGCGCCCTGGCCCGACAGCGGGCGCTGAACCGCCTGCAGTCCGGCCTGCTGCTGGCGGCGATCATCGGGCTTGCGGCGGTTGCCGGCTACGGCCTGGCCGGATCTTCCGGGGTCCTGTTCGGCATCGGTATGGCAGCCGGCCTCCTCCTGTTCGGCTCGACCTCGGGCGACGGGACGTTCCGGCACCTGTACGGAGCGCTTCCGCTGACCGTGCACCACGCCCCGGGCCTCGTCCGCCTGCTTCATGACCTGGCCAGGAGGGCGGGCCTTGGCGTGCAGCCGCAGCTCTACCTGCTGCCGTCGCCGGTGCTTCAGGCCATGGCCTATGGTACCCGCCAGCGTCCGGCCATCGCGGTCACCAGCGGCCTCGTACGCGCGCTGCCCTCGCGCGAATTGGCCGCCGTCCTGGCGCATGAGGTGGCCCATCTTCGTCATGGCGACCTGTTCATCATGCGCCTGGCGCAGACGGCGGGTTCGCTCACGAGTGCCATGGCCAACACCGGCATGATCCTGCTGATCCTGCTCCTGCCGCTCGCCTGGAGCGCCGGCGTGGTCGTTTCGCCCCTGGCCGTCCTGCTCCTGCTGGCAGCGCCGCTGATCAGCGACCTGCTGCAGCGCTCCCTTTCAAGGCGCCGCGAGTTCCTGGCCGATGCGGGGGCTGCCGAGCTGACCGGCGACCCCGTGGGGATGATCCAGGCGCTGGAACGGCTGCACATGATCCAGGGCGACGACTGGGAACGGTTTGCCTCGCGCGGCGGCCGCTGGCTGCACTGGTTCCGCACCCACCCGCCGCTGCGCGAGCGCGTCGAGCGGCTGGCCAGCATGACCCAGCTGCACCCAGTGGCCATCCCCATAATCGAGGAGGCACAGCTGTATCCTGGACGGCGGGGCAACGGCCCGCAGCGCCTGGTGCGCCGGGTCATGATGTAGGGCAGCTCGAGAGGACGCCCATCAGGCCACCTGCGGCTGTGCGGCCGGCCTTGCGCCGACTAGGCGGGCCAGCTCGGCCTCGTCGAGCGTCTCCTTCTCGAGGAGACGCCGCGCCGTCCGTTCCAGCAGCGACCGCCGCTCCGTGAGCAGGTCGACGGTCCGCTGGAACCCGCCGTCCACAATGGCTCGTATCTCCGCGTCGATCTTAGCCGCCGTCTCGTCGGAAAAGTCCCGCTCTTGCGGGCCGCCAGCGAGCGCGTTGGGGGTGAGAAGGGAGCGCTGGTCCCGTTCCAGGGCCACGTGGCCGAGCTTCTGGGACATGCCGTAGCGCGTCACCATGGCCCGCGCGATGTCAGTCACCCGGCCAAGATCGTCGGCTGCACCGGTGGAGAGGTGGCCGTAGACGATCCACTCCGCGGCGCGGCCGCCCAGGAGGACCGCCATCTTGTTCTCCAGCTCCTCGCGGGTCATCAGGAAGCGGTCCTCGGTCGGCCGCTGAATGGTGTAGCCGAGCGCCCCGATGCCGCGCGGGATGATCGACACCTTGTGGACCGGGTCGACACCCGGCAGCGCCATGGCCACCAGCGCATGGCCCATCTCGTGATAGGCCACGATCTCCCGCTCGCGTGGGTTGAGGAGCCGATTGCGCTTCTCCAGCCCGGCCACGATCCGTTCGACCGCGTTGTTGAAATCGTCCATCGTCACGGCATCGCCATGGCGCCGGGTGGCGAGCAGGGTCGCCTCGTTCACGAGGTTGGCGAGATCGGCCCCCGTGAAGCCGGGGGTCAGCGCCGCCACCTTCTCGGCATCCACGTCGGGCGCAAGCTTCGCCCTCTTCATGTGGACGTTCAGGATCTGGATGCGCCCCACCTTGTCGGGCCGGTCGACCAGGACCTGGCGGTCGAACCGCCCCGCCCGCAGCAGGGCAGGGTCCAGGATCTCGGGGCGGTTGGTGGCGGCGAGCAGGACCAGGCCACCTGACGCGTCGAACCCGTCGAGCTCGACCAGGAGCTGGTTCAGCGTCTGCTCCTTTTCGTCATGGCCCCCGGCGAACGGACCGACACCCCGCGCGCGGCCCAGCGCATCCAGCTCGTCGATGAAGATGATGGCAGGCGCCTTGGCACGGGCCTGCTCGAACAGATCCCGCACCCGTGCCGCCCCGACGCCTACGAACATCTCGACGAACTCGGAGCCGGAGATCGAGAAGAACGGCACCTTGGCCTCGCCGGCCACCGCCTTGGCGAGCATCGTCTTGCCGGTCCCGGGCGGGCCTACCAGCAGCACGCCCTTGGGCATCCGGCCGCCCAGCCGTCCGTACTCCTGTGGGTTCTTCAGGAAGGCCACGATCTCCTTGAGCTCGTCCTTGGCCTCGTCGACGCCGGCCACGTCCTCGAAGGTCACCTTCGTGTCGGTTTCCACATAGACCTTGGCCTTGCTCTTGCCGATCTGCATCAGTCCGCCGCCGATGCCGCCGCCGACGCGGCGGAGCAGGAACATCCACAGCCCGAAGAACAGGGCGACCGGCAGGACCCAGGACAGGAGGTCGCGCAGGAAGGTGCTCTCGATCTGGCCGGTGAAGCGGACATTGTACTGCTGGAGCTGTTCCGCGAAGGCAGGGTCGACCCGGGTCGTCACGAACTGGGTCTGGCCGCCCGGCAGGGGATCGCGCAGCTTGCCCTGGATGAAATTGTCCGAGATGGCCACCTCGGTGACCTTGCCTTCGCGCAGATACTGCTCGAAGTCGCTGTACAGGACGGGCGCCACCGTCTGGGCAGTCGTGTAGAGATACTGGATGATCAGGATGCCGACGAAGGCGGCGATCCAGTACCAGAAATGGAACGTCGTCTGCTTCTTCATCGCGTCGATCCTCGGTTCAAGGTCCCGCTCAGGCCTGCCGCCTTCGATGCAGTAGGTTTCGATGCCGCCCGCAAAACACAAGACCGGGCAACGAAGATCGTGCGACCCCGCCCAAGTGCACACACGCGGCGCTAGCGGGATCACGCGGCTGCTTCTAGCTTCCGGCCCCGTGGAACGGCTCCCTTCGCCACCTGCTGGCCTGGTTCGCCGGACGCTGGAGGTGGAATGCTCTTGATTGCCTGTCCGTGGTGCGGGCCACGGGACGAGACCGAATTCAGGTTCGGCATCGAAGCCGGGGTGACCCGCCCGGAGCCGGACGCGGCCGACGACCGCGCATGGGCTGCGTACCTGTTCCTGCGCGAGAACCACCGCGGGCGTCATCGTGAACTCTGGTGCCATGCCGGCGGCTGCGGGCAGTGGTTCCTGGCCGAGCGGGACACGGTCACGCACCGGATCGAGAGGACGGAAGTTCTGCCGGGGCATCCTTCGACCGAAGGCCGGACAGCCGGCGAGCAGCATGGCGCCATGGAGGCGCCGGCTCCTTCCGAGACCGTGATGGGCGGTGCGGGAGAGCAGGCTTGAGCACGCGGGCCGGTCGTGTCGCGCAGGGAGGGTCGGCGCTCGACCGGTCGCGGCCGCTCTCGTTCACCTTTGGCGGGCGGCGCCTGAAAGGCTTCGCGGGAGACAGCCTGGCATCGGCCCTGCTGGCGAACGGACAGGCGGTGCTGGCCCGCTCGTTCAAGTACCACCGGCCGCG
Source organism: Geminicoccus sp. (assembly GCF_036263595.1). Taxonomy (NCBI): domain Bacteria; kingdom Pseudomonadati; phylum Pseudomonadota; class Alphaproteobacteria; order Geminicoccales; family Geminicoccaceae; genus Geminicoccus; species Geminicoccus sp. The sequence continues at coordinate 8,557 of NZ_DATAGQ010000116.1, forward strand.
CGGTCTCTGGGGTTTCGGCGCCGAGGAGCCCAACGCGATCCTGGACGTGCAGTATCCGGACGGACGGCACGATCCGAACGCCCGGGCGACCCTGGTCCCGCTGGAGGACGGGCAAGCGGTGAAGACGGTGCATGGCTGGCCATCGGCCGGCCGCGACGTCTACGGCTTTCTCGACCGCCTTCATCCGCTGATCCCAGCCGGTTTCTACTACAAGACCTTCATCCGGCCGAACTGGCACCTGTTCGAGCCGCGCATCCGGGCCATGGCGGGGCTGGGCGTGGTGCCGGTGGAGCGCGAGCCACTGCTGCGCGCCCAGCGGCATCACCACACCGACGTGCTGGTCGTCGGCGCCGGCCCGGCCGGGCTCGCGGCGGCGCGCGCGGCCGCGGCCGCGGGGCAGCGCGTGCTTCTGGTCGACGACCAGCCGGCACCTGGCGGTGCCCTGCTGGTGGATCCGACTGATATCGACGGGATGCCGGCTGCCGCCTGGGTCGACCGGGTGATCGCCGACCTCGGCGCCATGCCTAACGTGACGTTCCTGCCATCGACGACCGCCATGGGCCTGTTCGACCATGGGCTGGCGATCCTGGCGGAGCGGCGGCCGGTGCCGGCCGGCTTTGCGCCCGAATATCTCTGGAAGGTGCGCGCGGACCGGACGATCCTCGCGACCGGGGCCATCGAGCGGCCCCTGGTGTTCCCGGACAATGACCGGCCGGGCGTGATGTCGGCCTTTGCGGCGCGCGCCTATCTGGCACGGCATGGCGTGCGGGCCGGGCAGGCGGTGGTGGTGCTGACGGGCAACGATTCCGGCTGGCGCACCGCCGAGGCGCTGGCCCTGGCCGGATCGGAGCCGGTCATCGTCGACCTGCGCCCCGACGTGGCGCCCCATCCGTCCATCCCGACGCATGTCGGCTCGGTAGTGATCGCCGTGCAAGGCCGCGTGGGTGTTGCGGGCGTGGTCGTGGAGCCGCTGGCCGGCGGCCCGCGCACGGAACTCGCCTGCGACCTGGTCGCCGTGTCGGGCGGATGGACGCCTACCGTGCACCTGCACATGCATGCCGGCGGCAAGCTCCGCTTCGACGAGCGGCTCGATGCGTTCGTTCCCGCAGGCGAGGCCGGTTCCGTGGCGACGGTAGGTGCTGCCAATGGCCGGTTCGATACGGCCGGCTGTCTGGCGGACGGGCATCGGGCAGGATCGATCGGGTCGGGCAGCTTTGCCGCGCCAGAAGCGGAGGCAGAGCCGGCCTATCGCCAGGCACGCTGGCGCAAGCTCGACCGGCCAAAGGTGCGCCAGTGGGTCGACCTGCAGAACGACGTGACCGCCAAGGACGTGAGCCTGGCCAGGCAGGAGAACTACGTCTCGGTCGAGCATCTCAAGCGCTACACCACGCTCGGGATGGCGACCGACCAGGGCAAGACCAGCAACCTGAACGGGCTGGCGCTCATGGCCGACGAGCTGGCGGTGCCCGTGGAGCAGGTCGGAACGACGACCTTCCGCCCGCCCTTCACGCCGGTCTCGTTCGCGGCCATCGCCGGCTCCAGGCGCGAGGCACTGCTGACGCCGCTGCGCCTGCTGCCGGCCGATCGCGAGCATGTCCGGGTCGGGGCGGTGTTCGATGATTATGGCGGCTGGTCGCGTCCGGCCTTCTATCCCCAGGAAGGCGAGGGACGTGCCGAGGCGATTGCGCGGGAAGTCCTGGCCACGCGGCAGGGCGTGGCCCTGTTCGACGGCAGCCCGCTCGGCAAGATCGAGCTGGCCGGCAAGGACGCGGCCGTCTTCCTGGACCGGCTGTTCTACCACTCGCTCGGCGACCTGAAGCCTGGGCGGGTCCGCTACGTCTTCATGCTGACCGAGCATGGCAAGCTCTACGACGACGGCGTGGTCTCCCGCTTGGCGGAGGACCGGTTCCTCCTGTCGCCGTCGTCGAGCCATGCCACAGGCGTGCATGCGCTGGTGGAGGAGTGGCGGCAGACGGGCTGGCCGGAGCTGGGGGTCGTCGCCAGCAACGTGACGACCGCGTGGGCAACCTTCGCCGTGACCGGACCGAAGGCACGAGTCGTGGTGGGCAGGCTGCCGGTGGACGTGGACCTGTCGGCGCAGGCGCTGCCGCATATGGGCTTCGTGCAGGGCAGGCTCGGCGACGTGCCGGTGCGGATCGCGCGGGTGAGCTTCACCGGCGAGCTGTCGTTCGAGATCAGCGTGCCCGCCGGGTACGGGCCGTCTTTGTACCGGCTGCTGGCTGATCTCGGGAAGGAGCAGGGGATCGTGCCGCTTGGCTCCGAGGCCCTGCTCGTCCTGCGCGCGGAGAAGGGCTACGTGCTGGTCGGGCGCGACACCGACGGCAATACGGAGCCGCAGGACCTGGGCATCACCGCACCGTTGCGCAAGAAGCAGCACGACTTTGTCGGGCGGCGCTCCCTGATGCGGCCGGTCAGCCGGGACGAGCGGCGGCTGGAGCTGGTGGGGCTGCTGAACACTGTTCCGGACGAGCCCATTCCGACGGGCGCCCACATGTTCGAGCGGGACGCGGGCGGTTCCAGGCGCAGCCGGGGCTATGTCACCTCCGCCTACCAGTCGCCGACGCTCGGCCGGCCGATCGCGCTCGGCATCGTGGCCGATGGTCGCCGGCTTCAGGCGGAAGGTGCCAGGGTCGACCTGTTCCACCTGGGCAAGGTGTATCATGCCAAGGTGGTAAGCCCGGTGTTCTACGATCCTGCCGGGGAGCGCCTGCGTGGCTGAGCCGTCCATCCTCACGCCGGCACCGCTGGAGCAGGCCCTGGACCTGCCGCCGATCCCGGGCGTAGCCGGCCTGCGGGTGACGGTGGCGCCGATCCGTGCGGCGGTGGGCCTGGCCTCCACCCACGGCTCGGCCGGCCTGCCGGAGTCACTGGAGGGGGTGCTCGGCCACCGGCTCGACCGGCGGCCGGGCAGCTGCCAGGGCAATGACCCCTGCTCGATCTGGACTGCGCCGGATCGCTGGCTGGTGACGAGCGACCGGGTGGAGCGCTTTGCGTTCGTGGCCGGGATCATGGCGGCGGTACCCCGTTCGGTGCTGGTCACCGACGTGACGGACGGGCTGCCGGCCATCGAGCTGACGGGGTCGGGGGCGCGCGCCCTGCTGGCCCATGGTTGTTCGGTGGAGGTGGCCGATGGCTGCTCGGCGCGGACGCTCCTGGCGCTGCAGCCGGTGACGCTGGTGGCCCGGGGCGACCGGGTCCGCGTGTTCGTGGACCGGTCGCTGGTGCCGTTCCTGTGGAGTTGGATCGGCCGGCACGTGCCGCTGGTCGGGACCGGTTGACGGCGAATTTCCAGGCAGATCAATGGTTTGTTGGGTTCGTTCATGCAAAATCATGGGTAGGCCCGTCTGGCGGAGCATGGATCGCGCGAGCGGATCAGCCGACGATTCTACCATGCCGAGGACGATTGTCCTAGATTGCCGGCGAGCCATGGCGGGTGCTGCCGTCGCGGCGTTGATCCTGGTGACGCTGCTCCAAGGGGCCATGGCAGGGTCGGTCCGTTCCTGGACGTTCCACAGCCAGGTGCTCGGCCGGGAGGTGCGGACGGAGCTGTTCCTGCCGTCCGATCCGACCAAGGCGGAACGGCCCTGGGCAGTCCTCTACCTGCTCCACGGGCTGGCCGGGAACGAGCGCGACTGGGTCGATGCCGGCCGGATCGACGAGATCATGGAGCCGCTGATCGCAAGCGGCCGCATCCCGCCCATGCTCGTGGTCATGCCGGACGGCAACGACAGCTGGTACATCGACGATCCGCGGCCGAGCGGTTTCGGACCGGTGTTCCAGGCCTTCTCCCAGGAACTGGTCGAGGCGGTCGACGCCGCCTTTCCGACCGCCGCCTGCCGGGAGCTGCGCCTGGCGGGCGGCCTGTCGATGGGTGGCTACGGGGCGCTGCTCATGGGCATGGACCATCCCGATCGCTTCGGCGCTGTGCTGGGCCTGTCCAGCGCGATTTTCCCGCCGATGCCGGACGACCCGGCCGAGCGGGCGCGCCGCCATGTCTTCATGTTCGGCGCCCTGTTCAGCGACCCGTTCGACTGGCAGCGCTTCAACAGATGGAACCTGTTCCCGCGGATCCCGGCGCTGGCGGCGACGCAGGAGCGGCCGGCGATCTGGCTGGATGCCGGCGACGACGACTTCCCGTCCCTTCTGGCGACCAATGTCGACTTCTTCCTGCAACTTCGGGCGGCGGGCGTGGAAGCGGAACTGCGGGTCGTCGATGGCGCGCACAATTGGGAGCACTGGCGGCCGGCACTGAGCGATGCCCTGACCTGGGCGGGACGGAGCCTGCCGACGGCGTGCACAAGCTAGCCATAGGGTTGCGCGACAATAAGTGAATTCAACTGATGGTATGAGAAGCCAGCCAGATGCACTACAAGCTTCTGGCCTGCCCGAACCACCGGTCGGGAGGAGAGGACCCTTCTTCCCATCCGTGCTGGATCGCCTGACATGACCATCATCGCGTTTGCCGGGTTCGTAGGTGGCCACATCGCCGGGGCCTATGTCGGCTACCGGATCGGGCTACTTGCCCACCAGTTCATCACCGAGCACTTCTGAGCGCTGGCCAGGCGCGGGGCCGCGCCGACGCCGGTCGAGCACGTAGATCCCGGCCGCGATCACGAGGACGGTCCCGACGATCGTCCATAGGTCCGGCCAGTTGCCGAAGGCGGCGATGCCGATCAGCACGGCCGGGACGATCTGGACGTAGGTGAACGGCGTCAGCAGGGCCGGTGCGGCGCGACGGAAGGCTGCGATCAGGCAGAACTGGGCAGCCCCGAACACGAGGCCGGATGCGATCATGGCAACCCAGGCGCCAGGGGAGGCCGGGCGCCAGTCGAGGAAGACCAGCGGGATCGTGACGACGAGGCCGGTGGTGATCGACCAGGCCAGGGTGGAGACCGGGTCGTCCTCGCGGCCGACGAAGCGCATCGAGATCTGGTAGAGCGCGAAGAAGAAGGCGCAGCCGAGCGGAAAGATCGCTGCCCAGGCCAGCGCATCCGCACCGGGCCGGACGACCAGCAGGATGCCGACAAAGCCGCCGATCACGCCGATCCAGTCGTGCAGCGTGGTGTGCTCGCGGAGCAGCGGGGCGGACAGGGCCACCACCAGGAGCGGCGAGGCGAAGGTGATCGCCGTGAGCTCGGCCAGGTCGAGCAGGCCGAAGCCGCCGGCTACAGAGAAGCTGGCCAAGGCCGGGAACAGGCCCATCAGGACCTGGATGAACGGGCGGCGGGTGCTGGCATAGGTCCGGACGATGCCGTGCCGTGCGGCGACGAACAGGACCACCGGCAGGGCGAACATGTAGCGTGCCCAGACGATCTGCACGATGCTCTGGCTCTCCGACAGGAAGACGCCCAGGCCGTCCATGATCGCGTAGCAGGTGACGCCGACAATCACCAGGGCGACGCCGGTCAGCATGGCCGACGTGGCAGGGGACCGACGGGGCATGGGATCTTCTTCGCAGGCAATGGCAGCCAGCCCTCGGGCGGACCGGCGCGGCACCGGTTTGGCATGGGCGGCGGCGATCGTCACTAGCCAGTCGATCCCATTCGACAGTGCCTTTGTCGGGAACCGGGCGGGCCGCTAGAACGCTTGCGCAGACGTCTGATCAGGAAGAGGAAGCCCCATGTTCTGCACCTGCTGTGCTCCCTTGTCCCGCCGGCACATGCTGGGCCTGGCGAGCGTAGCGGCCATGGGGACGCTCAGCGGCTGCGAATCCTACAACCGGTTCGCGGCCTCGGCGGTCTCACCGGAGGAGGAAGCGCAGCTCGGTGCCTCGGCCTTCCAGACGATCAAGAGCGAGACGCCGCCACTGCAGAGTGGCACGGCGCAGGAGCGGGTGCGCGACATCGCGGCGCGGATCGTGCCGGCGAGCGGCTCGGACATCCCGTTCTCGGAATGGGAGGTCGTCGTCTTCGATAGCGACGAGATCAACGCCTTCGCGCTGCCGGGCGGCAAGATCGGCGTGTATCGCGGCATCCTGAACGTGGCCGAGAACGACTCGCAGCTCGCGACCGTGATGGGCCACGAGGTCGGCCATGTGAACGCACGCCACGCGGCCCAGCGGATGGGCACGACCAGGCTCTCCCAGTACGGCCAGCTGGCGGCAGGTTTCGGCGCACAGATCGCGGGCATCTCGCCGGAGCTGGCGGCCGCAGCCAGCGGCGCACTGATCCAGTATGGCGTGATCTTGCCCTACTCCCGCGGCCAGGAGCTGGAGGCGGATTCGCTGGGGCTCACCTACATGGCGAAGGCCGGCTACGACCCATCCGAATCGGTCGACTTCTGGCAGAACATGAACCGGGCGGGCGGGGGCGGCACGCCGACCTTCCTCTCGACCCACCCGAGCGGCGAGGACCGCATCGCGCGGCTTCAGGAGCAGCTGCCCGAGGCCGAGGCCATCTACCGGCAGGCCGCCAGCTGAGCCTTGCCCTACGGCACGGCGCTTGCTCGGATGGGCAGGGATCGCGGTGCAAGGGGAAGGCAGGCAGATGACGGATTCGATCGCGGAGATCGTCCAGGCCCATCGGAGCGGGACCGACCCGCTCGACACGATCCGGGCCTGCTACGCGCGCATCCGCGCCCATGACGATCACGCAATCTTCATCACCCTCCGCCCGGAGGACGAGGCGCTGATCGATGCGGGGGCGCTGAAGCCCGAGGACCGGGACAGGCTGCCGCTGTTTGGCGTGCCATTCGTCGTGAAGGACAATATCGACGTTGCCGAGCTGCCGACGACCGCGGCTTGCCCTGCCTTCGCCCGGGTCCCGGAGCGCTCGGCCGTGGTGGTGGAGAAGCTGACGGCGGCCGGCGCCATCGTCATCGGCAAGACCAATCTCGACCAGTTCGCGACGGGGCTCGTGGGGGTGCGCAGCCCCTATGGCGTGCCGAGGAATGCGCGCGTGCCCGCATGGGTGCCGGGCGGGTCGTCGTCCGGCTCGGCCGTGGCGGTGGGGGCTGGCCTCGTGCCGTTCGCGCTCGGCACCGACACGGCTGGCTCGGGGAGGGTGCCGGCCGCCCTGAACGGCATTGTCGGCCTGAAGCCCAGCGTCGGCCTCTTGTCCTCGACCGGCATGCTGCCGGCCTGCCGCACCCTCGACACGATCTCCGTCTTCGCACGGGACGTGGCCGGCGCCCTGGCGGTGCTGGAGGTGGCGGAGGGATTCGATGCAAGCGATCCATTCTCACGCCGCCTGGACCTGATGGCTGGAGGGGCAGGCGCACCCGGCCTGCGGATCGGCGTGCCGGACGCCGACAGCCGGATCTTCCTGGGCGACCGACTGGCACAAGCGGCCTTCGATGCAGCACTCCGTCGGCTGGAGCAGATGGGGGCGGTGCCCGTCCCGATCGACCTGGCGCCGTTCTTCGCGGTGGCGCGGCTGCTCTACGAGGGGCCCTGGGTGGCGGAGCGCTACGCCGCGGTCGAGGATCTGCTGACGCGCGATCCCGAGGCCTTCCACCCGGTGACCCGAAGGATCATCGAAGGGGCCAGCCGGTTCGACGCGGTGGCCACCTTCAAGGCCTTCTATCGCCTGGCCGAGCTCAAGCGGGCGACCGAGGCCGTGTGGCAGGGGATCGAGGCGCTGGTGGTGCCGTCGATCCCTCGGCCGGTGACGCTGGAGGAGGTCGACGCCGAGCCCGTGCTCCGCAACAGCGAGCTTGGCACCTACACGAACTTCGTAAACCTGCTCGATCTGTGCGCGCTGGCGGTGCCGGGGCCGGAGCGCAGCGACGGGACGCCGGCCGGGATCACCTGGATCGCGCCGGCCGGGCGGGACCTGCGGCTGGCATGCCTGGGGGCGGCCTTCCTGGGCGAGGCGCTACCGGCCAGGCCGGTCCCGTCGGGCTCGGTGCCGTTCCTGGTCGTGGGCGCGCACTTGAGCGGCCTGCCGCTCAACCCGCAGATCACCGGTGCCGGCGGCGTGTTCCTGGAAGAGGTGGAAACAGCACCGCACTACCGCTTCTATGCTCTGCCCGGCGGGCCGCCGCACCGGCCGGGCCTGATCCGCGTGGGTGCTGGCCAGGGCGCATCGATCGCGGGCGAGCTCTGGGCGTTGCCGGACGCAGCGTTCGGGCGGTTCGTGACCGGCATCCCGGCACCCTTGGGCATCGGCAAGGTGACCCTGGCCGATGGGCGGGTGGTGGCCGGCTTCATCTGCGAGGGACATGCGGCCGAAGGTGCCGAGGACATTACGAGCCTCGGCGGGTGGCGCGCTTTCCTGGCTCAGGGTGGTCCGGGTCCGGGATGACCGAGACATGGGCGGCGGCAATCTTCCAGCCGTCGTCCGTCCGGATCCAGGTCTGCTGCTGGCGGCCGACCTTGCCGGGCTGGCTGTCGCGGTAGAACAGGGTCGAGGCCACGGCGGTGTTGTGGCCGAAGGTGGTGATGACCGTCCGCTCCAGCCGGCGCTGCAGTCCGGCGGGCGAACGGGCGGCGCGGAATGCCTGGATGGCCTCGATCCCGTAGAGGTTCTCGGCGATGCCGTAGCGGATGGTGGCGGGGTGGTGGATGAACAGCGCGTCAAGCGTTGCAACGTCGTTCTCGACCAGCGCCTTTTCATAGGTCGCGAAGATCTTCTCTACTTCGGCTTTGACGGCCGGAATGTCGCGAAGCGTCATGGCGTTCCGTATCCGTTGGCGACCCCGCTGGCGACGGCCCCGGACTTTTCCAGATGCCGCGCGACGCGCAGGGCCAAATCTTCGCGCCCGGGTGCGGCGATGATCTGCACGCCGATCGGCATGGGTGCCACGGTGGTGACCGGGACGGCGACCACGGGCAGGCCGATGGCCGAGATCGGCTGGGTGAACAGGCCGATATTGGCGCGCAGCGGCAGTTCCACCCCGTCCAGCACGATCATGCGGGCATCGGCGGCGGGTGCGGTGCAGGGCGTGGCCGGGGCCAGCAGGATGTCGAGGTTGCCGAACAGCCGGCGGGCCTGCTCCAGCACGCGGCGGCGCAGCTTGTGGGCGGTGACGACCCAGCTGGCAGGCAGCATTGTGCCGGCGAGCAGGCGGTCGCGCACCTCGGGATCGAAGTCGGCTGCCCGGGTGCGCAGGCGCTGCTTGTGCAGGGCGGCCCCTTCGGCCATCGTGATCAGGTAGGCGGCAGCCCGCACCGCTTCCGCGCCGTCGAGCCGGACCCGGTGGGTAACGCCCAGCGCTTCGGCGACGTGATGCACCGCGGCCAGCGCCTCGGGCTGTGCGCTCCGGGCAAACCAACCGTCCAGGACCGCCATCTGCAGACCGCCGATGCTCTGGTCGAGCGTGGGCAGGAGCGGGATGGCCATGGTCGGCGGCACGACCGGGTCGTCCGGATCCACGCCCATCCAGGCATCGTGGATGGCGGCTAGGTCCCGCACCGAGCGTGCAAGCGGGCCGACATGGTCCAAGCTGGCAACGAAGGGAAAGCTGCCGCCGCGCGACAGCCTTCCATAGGTGGGCTTCAGCCCGAACAGGCCGCAGAACGAGGCTGGCACCCGGATGGAGCCGTTGGTGTCCGAGCCAAGGGCCACCGGCACGAAGCCGGCGGCCACCGCCGTGCCCGAGCCGCCCGACGAGCCGCCGGACATGCGGGTGGGGTCGCGCGGGTTGAGGGACGGCCCGTCATGGCAATTGCGGCCGGTGAAGTCGTAGGCGTACTCGCCCATGTTCAGGCCGCCCAGCAGCACGGCGCCGGCGGCTTCGAGGCGACGGATCGCGGTGGCGTCGCGGGCGGCGGGGCGGCGCTGCCGGTTGATCTTCGAGCCGGCGCGGGTCGGCAGGCCCTCGATGTCGAACAGGTTCTTCACCGCGAACGGGACGCCCTTGAGCGGAAGGGGCTTGCGCTCGCCGTCCAGCTTCGCGGCCCGGGCGCGGGCCCGCTCGGCGACGAGGTCGGTAAAGGCGCCGAGCTGCCGGTCATGGGCGGCGATCCGGCCCAGATGAGCGTCGACGATCTCGCGCACGCTCGCCTGACGCCGGGCGACCAGGTCGGCCAGGGCGTGGCCGGGCAGGCTGCAAAGGTCGGTCATGGCGTGAACACCGGCAGCGGCTCGGCCTCATCGGGCAGATCCTGCTGGTCCAGGAGTGCCGCCATGGCAAAGGCCACCTTCAGTTGCCGCTGCACCTCCGGCTGCCATTCCGGCAGGATCGTCAGGCCCTGGCAGGCGGCCTGCGCCTGGATCATCTGCGCCAGTTCCTCGTCGCTCGGTTGCGCCGGCATGTGTCGATCAACCCCGCTCTGCGATGATGGCGACCGGGCCGCCGCCATCCGGCCCCTGATGTTCAGCACCACCGGAGACGAACAGCTCCGCATGCCCGATCAGGCCGGCCAGGACCCCGCCCACGAAGGCGCGGGCGTGACGTGTCGACGAAATGTCGCTGTCGTCCAGCATGGTGTGCCGGTGGCCGCGCAGCCGCCCGGTCGAGCCGGCCTCGGCCTTGGCCAGCACCGCCACCACCCGGCGGCGCTCGGCCGGGACGAGCTGGGCCCTGACCGGCAGGCCCAGGCGGATCACCGCCTCGCGGACCGGGTCGATGTCGAGCTGGTCGGTCATGACGGCATGATCGATAGCGAGCGGCCCCGACCATTGCCCGCTCATGCCCATCACGACGATCTCGTGGTTGAGCAATTCGGCGCCGGCCGAGGTGCTGGCCCGGCCGGACCAGAGGTCATGGTCGCTGCCGATGGCGTCCTCGGTGATCTTGCCGGGCGCCACCTCGCCAAGGGCGGCCGCCACGCCTAAGGCCGCGGCGGCACGCGAAAGGCCCATCGACTTCAGCGGATCGGTCGTGCGCACGTCGCTCCTGGCCGCCGCGATCCGCTCGGCGGTCAAGAGCGGCACCTTGATCTGCACGAAATGGGCCTCGGCCGCATCGGCAAGACGGGCCTCCTTCATCGCCGCCAGGACGCCCTGACGGACCATCTCCACCTGGGCCAGCCGGCCGAGCGAGCGGGCCGGCAGGTCGGCGGTGTGATGGGTGCCGATGGCCAGGGCGGGCCTGCGGCCCTCGTCATGGCTGCTGCGCTCCAGGACCAGCCAGTGCGGTGCCAGGCCTCCCTCGGTGCCGCCGGACATCACGTAGACGATCCGGTTCACGGATGCCTCGGTCAGGTGGCGGGACAGCTCCGCCTTCAAAGCGCTGACCGCGAACGCCCGGGTGAAATCGTTGACGCAGCCATTGCCCTCGGTCTTGCCGAGGATGGCCAGGATGCCCGTCGGGTCGATCACGCCGTCCTGGATCAGGCGCGCGATGCCACGCATGTCGTCCGGTGCCCTGGCCGGAATGCGATGGACCCGCGCCTGCGGCATCAGCCGATCCCGGCCAGGAGGTCCGGGCTTCGTGCCACCGCGCCGAACACGCCGCCTTGCATGGTCACCATCCTGACGGCGGCCAGATGGTTGCCGTGGTCGGTGGCACCGCAGCAGTCCTCCAGCAGCAGGCACTCGAAGCCGCGGTCGTTCGCCTCGCGCATGGTCGTGTGCACGCATACGTCGGTGGTGATCCCGGTCAGCACGAGGTTGGTGATGCCGCGGGTGCGCAGGATCAACTCCAGGTCGGTGGCACAGAAGCTGCCCTTGCCCGGCTTGTCGATGACGATCTCGCCGGGCTCGGGTGCGAGCTCCGGGATGATGTCCCAGCCGAGCTCGCCGCGCACGAGGATCTTGCCGCACGGACCGGGGTCGCCGATGCCGGCACCGATCCGCTGCGAGCGCCAGCGCTTGTTGGCCGGCAGGTCGGCCAGGTCCGGCCGGTGGCCTTCCCGGGTATGGATCACATGGTAGCCGCCATGTCGCATGGCCGCCAGGACGGTCCGGATCGGCTCGATCGGCGCGCGGGTGAGGGAGAGATCATAGCCCATGGCGTCGACATAGCCGCCCACCCCGCAAAAGTCCGTTTGCATGTCGATCACGATCAGCGCGGTGTTGTCCGGGCGGAGGCTGCCGTCATATGGCCAGGGATAAGGGTCCGACTGGATCGTGGCCATGGGCATCACCTGGCAAGGGACGGGTGGTCGAGGCAAGCCATGGGCGGCAAGCTTCATGCCATCCGGTGGAGATCCCCAATACGCGCGTTCGTCCGCGCAGGTTCTGCATGGACCGGAGGCAGTGCCTGCTTTTCGATCAGCAGGCGCGCCGCAGCATGCCCAGATTGTTCTGCCGCTCGGCCAGGTAGGCAGCACTCGTGATGGGTGCATAGCGGGCGGGACGATCGGGGGTCACGCAGGTCGGGAGCACCGCGACGCTCGCATCTGGATTGGGGTCCAGGAAGTAGCCCAGCGAGTAGCGGTCGGCGCCGTTGCGATTCACCACGCGGTGCGGCGCCGACACGTAGGTGTCGTTCGTCCAGCGCATGAGGCAGTCCCCGACATTCACGACGAAGGCGCCAGGGACGTGCGGCACCTCCTGCCACGACCCGTCGGGCCGGCGGATCTCCAGCCCATCCGTGCCGTCGGTCTTGAGCAGGGTGAGGACGTTCGGATCGGTGTGCTCGCCGGCACCGATCGATCCTCCGGCACCGCCGTCGGGATGGGGGAGGTAGCGGAACAGGCGCAGCGTCGCCAGCGGGCGGTCGAACTTGTCCTCGAAGAAGTCGGCGGGCATTGCGAGGTCGCGGGCGATCGCCTGGTGCAGCCGCCGCCCGAGCGACCAGCAGGCCCAGAAATAAGCCAGCATGGTGTGGCGGAACGCACGCTCCTCCGGCCACTGGTTGGGCCCGCGCAACCTGGCACCCATCGCGATCTCGGGATGGTCTTCCTGGAGTTCCAGCCCGATGGTGAAGGCTTCGCGGAGGTCGCCCGCGCCTGAGGGATCGAGGCTTTCGGCGCGGAACGGGAGATAGCCCCGGCCGTGCATGGAGCGGTCGGCGGCGATCATGCGCTTGACCTGCTCGTCCTTCGCGAAGAACCCCGCGGCCTGCTGGAAGACGGAGCGGGTCAGGTCGCGGGGGATGCCGTGACCGACGAGGTAGAAGAAGCCGGTGGCACGGGCCGCCTTGCCGATGTCGGCTGCAAGCCTGTCCAGGTTCCCGCCCTTGGCGGAAGCGTCCACGATCGGCAGGTTCACCGAGGCCATCGAATGCCCTTCGTTGCATCGAACCCTCCTCGCCCCGATGCAAACATCGGGCCGCCCAGGTTCTTGACCTTCCCGCAGGAGGAAGGAGCAGTTGCGACATCTGAACGCGGAGCCGTCCCTTCCTGAGAATGGCCGGATTGCGTGAGCTCCGTACGGACGTTCGGTGACGGTTTCGGTTCCGTGGGCATCGATGAAAGGAACATGACATGCGGACGCTTGGCGGGTTTCTCGTCGCGGGCTTGCTGGCCTGGGGCAGCGGGGCCATGGCGCAGGACCATTCCGGGCACGACATGCCGGCCGCGACCAAGGGTGGATCGGTCGCCGAGCAGTTGGCTGCGATCAACGACCGGATGCATCAGGACATGAACGCCGAGATATCGGGCGATCCCGACGTCGACTTCGTGCGGGCCATGATCCCGCACCACCAGGGCGCCATCGAGATGGCGCAGGTCATCCTCAAGCGGAGCAAGGACCCCGAGGTGCGCAAGCTCGCCGAGGAGATCATCTCGGCGCAGGAGACAGAGATCGCCTGGATGCGGGCCTTCTTGAGCAAGCGGGGCTACTGAGCCACATAAAATGGGCGAGGCGACGACGGCGCCACGGCCCGGGCCTGAAGAGGATGGAGCGGGCCGCGCGGGTTGCTGGCGCAGCTTGTCCCCGTCGGCAGGGTCGTCGAGCAGAATCCTGCAGCCGTAGCCAAGGGCGCAGGCTGGCAGCTTGGCAATGCAGGTGGCGACCCTGCGATCCATCGGACCACGGGCGCTGCTTTTCGTCACGCTATCTCGGTGCCGGGACGCCCAAGCGTGCCGTGAGCCGTCGGCGGCCGTCTGCGCGAGCTGCGACCATGTGCATCCGACCGGCTCCGAACGGATTGCCCTGCTGATGCGGGCTCGCACGAGCGGCCGGACCCGAGGGCGGGGTTCATCGCCGGATGATTCCTGGGCGGGGGGGCGGAAGCAGGCAGGCTCGACCTGGGCCGGCCGAGACGGCGGGATGGCTTGCCTGCGGCGGGGGGCTCGATGGGCTATCGCGGCATCCGTGGCCGGCAATGTCAGCCCGCTGACCGACGGGCTTCCTCGCCCACCCGTGACGATTGCCAGGGGTTCGCCAGTCGACCCGCCATCGCGCCCCACCCACGATGCCCGGTCTTGCAAATGCCGACCCGGCTCGACCGTCACCGATTCCCGGAGCGAAGCCACGAGCGCTTATCCTTGGAGCCGCAAGACGCAGATCGAGGTCGTCGCGAAGCGCTCCATAGTTCGGCCTGACCCGCCATGGCGGGTCCTGCGCGGGCCTGGAGCGTTGGCCGAAGCCTGCGCCTCGCAGCGCCGGCAGCGGACCGTCAGCGCTTGCGCAGCAACTCGGTCAGGGCGCCGGCGGCGAGCCCGGCCAGGACGAGCTTGCCTGGGTGCTGGAGGACCCGCATGACCAGCGGCGTTGCCACGGCTGCGAGTTGCATGGGTGGTGGTGGTGCCGCGGCCGCCAGGACGCGCGCCTGCCGCTCGTGCCGCTTGCCGACCGCGATCCCGATCAGGGCGACGATGACGGCCAGGATCACGAGGCAGGCGGCGATCACGAGCGATGCCGCCCAGGCCGGCATCACCCGCATCATCCCGAGCAGGGCCGCGTCGAGCAGGTAGAACAGGGCGACGATGCCCAGGAGCCCGGCCAGGGCGAAGGCGCCCAGGCGGGCCGTGAGCGCACGGGCCTGCGGACGGATCACGTCCACCGGCAGGAACGTGCGCAGGAGCGGCCACATGCCGGACGACCTCAGCGGCGGAAGAACTGGGCGAACAGCATTCCCAGCCCGAACGACACCAGCACGCTGGTGAAGGGGCGTTCCTGGATCAGGCGCTCGGCTTCCTCGATCTTGCGGCCGCCATAGACCTGCGCGTCCTGCGACAGGGCATCGACGCGCTTGGCCAGCGTTTCAAGGCCATCGTTCAGCCGCAGCTTGGCTTCCTCGGTGGCATCGGCGCCAAGTCCCAGCATCTGGCCTCGCAGCACGTCGAGGTCGCGCTTGATCTGCTCGTAGTTGGCGGTCAGCGAGGCGCGGGCATGGTCGGCAGTGTTCAAGGCTTGTTCGTTCACCTCATGGGCGCGTTCGACGATATCGGCCGGTGCCTCGGCGCCCAGGGTGCGGGCGGCCTTGCCGACGGCGTAGCCGAGATGCCGGGCGGCATCCCGGACATCTGCCGCAGTTGCAGCCACGGTGTCATCCTTCCTCTTCATCGAACCGACACTCACATCGGCACGAGTGTAGTTCCGTTCAAGGACCAACTGCCGTGCCCTGAACGGGTTCCTGACGAGAAGGACGGACGGGAGGTACGGCCAGGCAGGCGCGCAACTTCATTCGTCCCGTGGACCGCGCATTCCGGTATCGCCACTGATCGCCGCACGCGGGCGGCAGGGGCCGTCAGCCTAGAAGAACATCCAGCGCACGATGGTGGCCAGCACGAACCAGGCACCGCTGGAAGCCACCACGACCAGCATCACCGACCCGGGCAAGGGCAGCTTGTCCTTCCGCAGGGCGGTGGACGCAGATCCGGTGCCGCTCCCCTGCCCACCGTCTCCATGCTGGACGCCTGCATCGTCACGTCGGTCATCCTCGCCTCCACCACAGCTGGCCGCGAGGAGGATCCTGGGGCAAAGCCCGTTAACGAAACGTGAAGATCGCTGTCGTCATCAACCTGTCGTCGTACCGCGAAGCGCATGTCATGGCACGGTCGCAAGGACGCAGCACCCCAAGGGTAACAGTCGAAGCCAAGTAGAGTTCCTGGCTGAACCAGGGCTCGCGTAGACGCGGCTGGTCGAGGAGATGGCGATGACGCCTGCGCTTGCGGACAGTGCTCTGGAGCTGCGGCTCACTCGCGACGAGCGCGATGTCGCGGCTGCCCAGGCCTTGCGCTATCGCGTGTTCGTTGAGGAAATGGGGGCGACCGTCAGCCGGGCCTGCCATGCGGTACGGCGCGAGATCGATCCCTTCGACGATGTCTGCGAGCATCTCGTGGTGATCGACCATGCGGCCTCCAGCCCCGGCCACCCGGCCGTGGTGGGTGCCTACCGGCTGCTGCGGCGGAGTGTGGCCGAGCGGGCCGGCGGCTTCTACACCGCCGGGGAGTACGACCTGGGCTCGCTCCTCGCGACCCGTGGCGAGGTCCTCGAACTGGGACGGTCCTGCGTGGTCCCGGCGCATCGCGGCGGCCATGTCGTGCAGCTCTTGTGGCGGGGGCTCTGCAACTATATCGACCGGCACGATGTCGACGTGATGTTCGGCTGCGCCAGCCTTCCCGGGACGGATCCGGAAGCGGTGGCACAGGCGCTTTCCTGGCTGCACCTGCATCACCGGGCACCGGCCTCGTTCCGGCCGAGTGCCCTGCCAGCGTGCCGCGTCGCCATGGACATCCTGGCGCCTGCCGACATCGACGAGACCCTGGCACGCCGGCAGCTCCCGCCGCTCCTGAAGGGCTATCTCCTGGCCGGCGCCATGGTGGGCGACGGCGCCTGCCTGGACCGGGACTTCAACACGATCGACGTCTGCGTGCTGCTGCCATCGGAAAGGGTGCGGCAGCGCAACCGCAAGCGGTTCGAGCGCCCGGTCCGCCAGCCGATCCTCGCAGCGGCCTGAGCAGGTGGTAACGCCCGGCTTCGTGGTCGCCATCCGCTTCAGCCTGAGGTCCATCGGCTTTCTGGCCGTCCTGCTGGCCGGGCTCGTGGTCTATCTCCTGGGGATGCCGTTCGGCGTCAGCGCCACCCGCCTCGGCAAGCTGGTCTGGTTCAAAGGCTGCCTCCTGCTCCTGAACATCCGGGTCGAGCGGCACGGCGCACCGTTTCGCGCCTGTCCGACCCTGTTCGTCGCCAACCACGTCTCCTGGCTGGACATCCTGGTGCTGGGTGCTGCCATCGACGGCACGTTCGTCGCCAAGTCGGAGGTGGCGGGCTGGCCGGTCTTCGGCTGGCTGGCCCGGCTGGTCGACACGATGTTCATCCGACGGCACTGGCGCATGGCGCTGATCCAGCGCAACGAGCTGGCGGCGAGGCTGCGCTCCGGCCATGACATCATCCTGTTTCCCGAGGGCACCTCGACGCCCGGCCATGCGGTCGAACGGTTCAAGAGCAGCCTGTTCGGGGCGGCCGAGCCGCAGATCCTCGATCGCCCGGTCGCGGTGCAGGCAGTCACGCTCGCCTATGTGGCGCTGGCCGACGGCACGCCGATCGGGCCGGACAACGCCGATCGATATGCCTGGTTCGACGACGCGGTGTTCGCGCCGCATCTCCTGCGCGTGCTGGGCGACCGTGGCTGCCGCATCGAGATGGTGTTCCACGACCCGGTGCTTTCCTGGGAGGTCCACAGCCGCAAGGCACTGGCACGGCAGGCCGAGGCGGTGATCGGGACGGAGCTGCTGGCGCGGCACGCGAAGGCGGCGCTCGGCCAGCGCCAGGGTGTCGCAGGCGGCCTTCTCGGGCCGGATGCGGTCGCCATGGTGGAGGAGCGGGCGGAAGGTGCTGCCTGAGGCGGCGGAGCGGTCAGGCGAACAGGGCGGTGCGGAAGCGGCGAAGCGCGATCGCGAAGAACACGCCGCCCAGCGCCAGGATCGCCAACATCTGCGGCCACACGATCTCGAACCCGGCGCCGCGGTAGAGGACACCTTGCGCGAAGCTCACGAAATGGGTGGAGGGCGAGGCCTGCATCAGCCATTGCAGGATGGGCGGCATCGCGTCCAGCGGCGTGGAGGAGCCGCTGAGCAGGTTCATCACCACGAAGACCGGGATCGCCAGGAGGCCGAACTGCGGCATGGTCCGCGCGATCGTGGCCAGCATGATGCCGAGCGAGGTGACGGCCAGGAGGTAGAGCGCCGTGCCGGCCACGAACAGGCCGGTGGAGCCAGCGATGGGAACCGCCATGAACCAGCGGATCACCATGGTGAGGCAGAAGGTGGCAGCGGCCAGCACGATCAGGCCGTTCGCCCAGATCTTGGCCAGCATGACCTCCAGCGGCCGCAGCGGCATCACCAGCAGGTGCTCCAGCGTGCCGTGCTCGCGCTCGCGGATCACGGCCGCGCCGGTCAGGATGATCGAGAGGATCGAGACCGAGTTCACCATCTGCATGACGGCGTTGAAGCTCTGGCTGTCCAGGTTCGGGTTGAAGGCGGTGCGGACGGCCAGGGTGAAGGCGGGCGGCGTCGTGTCGGGGGCCAGCGAGAGGAAGGTTGCCACCTCCTGCTGGACGATCTGGCTGATATAGCCCGCACCCGAGCCGGCCTGGGCGATCGCGGTGGCATCGACCGCGAGGCCGAGATCGGGCGTGTGGCCGGCCAGGATGTCGCGCTCGAAGTCCGGGGGAACGTCCAGGACGAAGGTGCTGCGCGCGAGGGTGAAGGCCTCGTCCACCTCGTCCAGTTGCAGCGGAATCGGCGGCTGGAAGCGCGGCTCCAGCAGCGCGGCCGCGATCGCGCGGGACAGGCTGCTCCCGTCCTCGTCGACGATGCCGACCGCGGCGTTGTTGACCTCCATCCTGGCACCGCGCGCCACCGAGACGACGGCGATGCTGAACGAGTACACGATCAGGAACAGGAGCACCGGGTCGCGCAGCAGCGAAGCGATCTCCTTGAGGCCCAGCCAGAAGGCGGCGGACAGGGTACGCATGCTCAGACCGCCCGCTTGCGCAGCAAAAGAGCTGCCAGGAACAAGAAGGCGAGCGCCAACCCGGCCAGCGCCAGGAGCGGCAGCATGAGCTCGCCGGGGCCGGATCCCTTCGCGAAGGAGCCGACCGACACGATCTGGAACCAGGCCGAGGGGAACAGGCGGCCGATCCAGGGCGTGGCACCTTCCAGGGAACTCACCGGCACCATGAAGCCCGAGAAGTTGATGGCCGGAATGGTGGTCGCGATCGCGGTGCCGAACATCGCAGCCACCTGGCTGTTTACGAAGGTCGAGAAGACGAGGCCCACGGCGGTGGTGCCGAAGACATAGAGGAGCGCGCCCAGGGCCAGGGTGGGCAGGTTGCCCCGGATCTCCAGGCCGAACAGGAACACGGCCATGAGGGTCAGGAGCACGAAGCTGACGAAGGCCACGCCGACATAGGGTAGCTGCTTGCCGACCAGGAACTCCAGGCGGCGGGTCGGCGTGACATAGAAATTGATGATGCCGCCCGTCTCCTTCTCGCGCACGACGGCCAGTGCCGTCAGCATGGCCGGGACGATCACCAGCAGCAGCATGAGCACGCCCGGCACCATCGCGCGTACGCTCTCGAACTCCTGGTTGTAGCGGTAGCGGGTCTCGATCGAGACCGGCACGGCGGCGCTGCGGTCGTCCAAGCCGGCTTCACGGGCGCTCCGGCCGCCGAAGCCCTGGGCGATGCCGATCGCATAGCTGCGGGCGGTCTCGCCACGGAAGGGCATGGCGCCGTCGATCCAGACACCGATTTCGGGGCTGCGCCCGGCCCGCAAGTCCCGGCCGAAGTCTGGCGGGACGACGAGGCCGACCTTGATGGCACCGGCCTGGAGCTGCCGGTCGAGGTCGGCCAGGTCCACGAGTTCCGGCTGTTCCGCGAAGTAGCGCGAGCCGCGGAACTCCTCGACGAACGCGCGGCTTTCCGCTGTCTGGTCCTGGTCCAGCGCGGCGAAGGCCACGTTCTCCACGTCGAAGCTGATGCCGTAGCCGAAGGCCACCATGAGCAGGACGGGGCCGAGCACGGCAAACACCAGCCGGATCGTGTCGCGCTGCAGCTCCTTGGCCTCGCGGCCGGCCCAGGCGAGGGTGCGGGCGACAGCACCGGTGCGCTGGCCGATCCCGGCTGGTCGCGCTCGTCCTGGGTCGCCTCGGGTGCGGCACGCTCGATGGCGGCGATGAAGGCGTCGTCCAGGTCGTGCGAGGGAACGGCGGCCTTCAGCTCAGCGGGCGGCGCCACTTCCAGGACGCGGCCGGCATGCATGAAGGAGATCCGGTCGCAGCGCTCGGCCTCGCCCATGAAATGGGTGGACAGGAAGATGGTGACTCCGTCCTCGCGGGAGAGCCGGATGAGGAGCGTCCAGAAATTGTCGCGTGCGATCGGGTCGACGCCGGACGTGGGCTCGTCCAGGATCAGGAGTTCCGGCTCGTGCAGGACCGCGACCGCCAGCGACAGGCGCTGCTTCACGCCGAGCGGCAGGGCGTCGGCGAGCTGGTCCGCGGCCTCGTGCAGGTCGAAGCGCTCGACGATGTCGGCGATGCGGGAAGCACGTTTTTCGGTCGGCAGCCGGAACAGGCGGGCGTGCAGCTCCAGGTTCTGCCGGACGGTCAGCTCCTCGTAGAGCGAGAAGGCCTGGCTCATGTAGCCGACCCGGCGGCGGGTCTCGATGTCCTTGGCATCGATGGGCTTGCCGAGCAGCGTGGCCGTGCCCTCGGTGGCGGGCAGGAGGCCGGTCAGCATCTTCATGGTCGTGGTCTTGCCGGCCCCGTTCGAGCCGAGGAAGCCGAAGATCTCGCCCCGCTCGATCCGCACGTCGACATGATCGACCGCCACGAAGTCGCCGAAGCGCTGGGTCAGGCCCCTGGCCTCGATCACCGGCGGGCCACCGGTCGACGTCCTGGGTGGCAGCACCGGCGTGACATGGTCCTTGCGCCGCTCCTCGGGCAAGAGGCGGATGAAGGCCTGCTCCAGACTGTCGCTGCCCGTGGAGGCCAGGAGGTTGCTGGGCGTGTCGTCGGCCAGGATCCGGCCGCCATCCATGGCGACCAGCCGGTCGAACTGGCGCGCCTCGTCCATGGTGGCGGTGGCCACGAGCACCGTCATGGACGGGCGCTCCCGGCGGATCTCGCCGATAAGCGACCAGAACTGGCGGCGGGACAGCGGGTCCACCCCGGTCGTGGGCTCGTCCAGGATCAGGAGCTCCGGATCGTGGATCAGCGCGCAGCACAAGCCCAGCTTCTGCTTCATGCCGCCGGACAGCTTGCCGGCCGGACGGTCCAGGAACGGGAACAGCCCCGTCGAGCGTGTCAGGTGCTCGATCCGCGCGAGATACTCGCGCTTCCTCTGGCCGAACAGCCGGCCGAAGAAGGCCAGGTTCTCCGCGACCGACAGGGTAGGATAGAGGTTCTTGCCGAGCCCTTGCGGCATGTAGGCGATGTCGGGGCAGACCCTGTCCCGGTGGCGCTCCTCGGCCATGGACCCGCCGAGGACCAGGACCTGTCCCGCCTGGACCCGCTTCACGCCTGCGATCAGCGCCATCAGGGTGGACTTGCCGACCCCGTCCGGGCCGATCAGCCCGACCATCTGGCCCTTGCGGATCGCAAGGCCGATGCCTTCCAGCGCGATCGTCCGGCGGTAGCGGTGTGCTACGCCGGAAAGCTCGACGACGTTGCCGGGCTCATCAAGGTTCATCGGGGAGCCGCAGCTCAAGATCGGCCGGCCAGGTCGCCTCACGGTCGACCAGGACATAGGCCACGCCGGTCACGCCGGTCTTCACATAGTCCGCGAACTTCGCCAGCAGCTCGCGGGGGAGGCGCACCTTGACCCGAAACATCAGCTTGTTGCGCTCGTCCTGGGTCTCCACGAAGCGCGGCGTGAACTGCGCTTCGGACGCGACGAAGGAAACCTGGGCAGGGATGCGGTAGGTGGGTGCCGCGTCCAGCACGATCCGGGCTTCCGAGCCGATCGCCAGCCGTCCGGCATCAGCCGTCGGCAGGAAGATCGTCATGTGGACGTCGGTGACGTCCAGCAGCGTGTAGACCCGCTGCCCCGCGGCGACCACCGTACCGGTCTGGACCAGCCGGTACTGCACGCGCCCGGCACGGGGGGCATGCAGGGTCAGCTCGTCGAGCATGGCCTGGGTGCGGGCCACGGCGGCCTCGCCCCCTTCGATGGCCGCCTCGATCTGGCCCACGGCGGCCTTGGCCGCTTCCACCGAGGCAGCCGCGGCATCGCGCGCGACCCGGCGCTGGTCGAGCACGGCCTGGCTGATGTTCTGCGCGCGGCGCAGCTCGCTGGCACGGTCGAACTCGATCTGGGCCAGGGCCAACTCGCTCTGCCGGCTGGAGAGCAGCGCCAGCGTCTCGGAGCGTTGCAGGGTATAGCGGCGCAGGTCGGCCTCGGCCTCACGGAGCATTTCCTCCGTCTCGGTCGATTCGAGCACGGCCACCACCTGGCCCGCCTCGACCCGGTCGCCCTCCTCGACCCGGAGTTCCAGCACGCGCCCGGCATACTTGGACGCGATGTCGATGGGCTCGGCCTCGATACGCCCGTTGCCGCGCGCAATGCCGGGCGGCAGTTCCGGCGCCTGATTCCGCCACCAGAGGAACCCGCCCCCGACGATCGCCAGCAGCACGACCAGGACGACGACCGAGCGTCGCGACAACATCCTGAAGCTCCTTTTCGCTGCTGGCCGGACAGCTATCCGCCGCCTAGCCGGGCCGGAATGTGGCGTACCTGCCGGGGCAGGGCCATGCCCAAAGAGGTCATGCACGCTTGCGTCGCACCGGACGGCGCGCCCGCCCTGTTGGCATGCTACATGCAGGTGGACAAAGGGACCTGCGGTTCCGCCGGTGCGATTTCCGCGTCGGTGCGGCGGCAGGGTTATCGTGAGAGAGCGCATGCGGATCCGGATCGGCTACGAGATGGACTACGATTTCCCGCAGCCGACACCCATGATCTTGATGCTGCACGTGCACTGGTCGCGGGTAGGAGACCTGGAAGCACCCGACCACCTGATCACCCGCCCGTCTCTGCCGATGCAGGGGTACCGTGACGCGTTCGGCAACTGGTGCACCCGGCTGGTGGCACCTGCGGGTCCGGTCCGGTTCTCGGCCGACACGGTCATTCGCGACAGTGGCAAGAGCGATCCCGTGGTCCCGGACGCGATCCAGCATGCCGTGCAGGACCTGCCGGACGACACGATCATGTACCTGCTCGGGAGCCGGTACTGCGACACCGACCTTCTGTTCGACGAGGCGTGGCGCCTGTTCGGGTCGACCCCGCCGGGCTGGGCGCGGGTCCAGGCGATCTGCGACTTCGTTAACCGGCACATCTCGTTCGGCTACCACCATGCGCGTCCCACCAAGACGGCGTCCGAGGCGTATCGCGAGAAGACCGGCGTGTGCCGCGACTTCGCCCACCTGGCCCTCGCCTTCTGCCGCTGCATGAACATCCCGGCGCGCTACTGCACGGGCTATATCAGCGACATCGGCCAGCCACCGCCCTATGCGCCCATGGACTTCGCCGCCTGGATCGAGGTGTTCCTGGGCGGACAGTGGCGGACCTTCGATCCGCGCAACAACCGCCCGATGTACGGCCGGATCCTGATCGCGCGCAGTCGTGATGCCGCGGATGTGCCGCTCAGCCATACCTTCGGCCCAGGCACGCTCACCGGGTTCAAGGTGGTGACCGACGAGATCCCCGGCTGATCATCCGGCCACGCCGCGGTTGACCATGCTCCCTCCTGGGGCCTAGCTGACAGGCACACGACCGGTGTCAGGGGAGGCAGCCGGATGATGACCCGGGATCTGCTGGTGCAGCGCCACCTGAACGTGGCCGGCTTTCGGCGCGCAGCGATGCGGGTGCTGCCGCGGCCAGTGTTCGACTTCACGGATGGCGGAGCCGAGGACGAAGTCACGCTGCGCCGCAACGAGGCCGCGTTCCGCGAGCCCACGCTCCTGCCGCGCCCGCTCCAGGGCGTGGGGGATCGTGATCTGTCCGTGGACATGTTCGGCACCAGGCTCGCCATGCCGGTGCTGATCGGGCCGACCGGCCTGTCCGGGATGCTGTGGCCGGATGGCGAGCTGCACTCGCATCGCGCCGCGGTGAGCGAAGGTACCGGCTTCTGCCTGAGCCATGCGTCGACGGTGCCGATCGAGGCCCTGCCGAAGAGCGGGCATCGCTGGATGCAGGTTTTCGTGTACCGCGACCGCGCCTTCACCCGTGCCTTGGCCGACCGCGCGCAGGCTGCCGGCTACGACGCGCTGGTGCTGACGATCGACAACCAGGCGCTCGGCCTGCGCGAGCGGGACGTCGTCAACGGCTTCTCGATCCCGCCCAAGCTGAAGGCGCAGGTGATTCGCTCCATGGCGATCCGGCCCGCCTGGCTGTGGCGGATGCGCGAGCGGCGCGACTTCACGTTCGCGAACTATGCCGAGATCGCCGGCGGGGCCGACCGCAACACGCTGGCCGGGCGGATGAACGCGCTGCTCGACCCGACCATGTCCTGGGCCGATGTCGCCATGCTGCGCAAGCACTGGCAGGGCCCGCTGATCCTGAAAGGTGTGCTCCACCCGGCCGACATCCAGATCGCGATCGACCATGGCGTGGACGGGGTGATCGTGTCGAACCATGGCGGGCGTCAGTTGGACAAGGCGGCGGCGGGCCTGGACGCCTTGCCGGCCGTCGCGGAAGCGGCGCGCGGGCGGCTCAAGGTGCTGCTGGATGGCGGCATCCGGCGCGGCGTCGACGTGCTGATCGCCAAGGCCATGGGTGCCGATGCCTGCCTGATCGCACGGCCACAGCTCTGGGGTCTAGCGGTTGGCGGCGAGGCGGGGGTCGCGGCGGTGCTGGAGATCCTGCGCCGCGACCTGGACCGGGCGCTCACCTTATGCGGTGTCAGCCGCTTTGCCGATGTCGACGCCAGCCTGCTGGCACCCGGCATCGTCCCATCCATCCGACCCAAGGCCATTGCAGCATGATCGACGAAGCGCCCATCCTGACCATCGCCGAAGGCTTCGAGCGGCCGCCGGCCGAGCTGGTCGACGCGATGCGCGGGATGCTCACCAGCCAGATCGTGGACGCGATGGGCGGCAGCGGCGCCGTGGACTGGCGGATCAAGCCGATCGTGCCGGGGCAGGACCGGTTCTGCGGCGTGGCGCGGACGTCCGATTGCGGCCCGTGCGACAACCTGGCCCTGATGGCGTCGATCGCGGACTGCAAGCCCGGCGACGTGCTGGTGACGACCACGGCCGGCTACGAGAAGGCGGCGGTGACGGGCGACCTGACGCTCGGCATGGCGCGCAACCAGGGCGTGGTCGGCTTCGTGACCGACGGCATGGTGCGCGACCTGGAAGGGATCCGCGACATGGGCGTCCCCTGCTTCGCGCGTGGCCTCGTGCCGAACTCGCCCGCACGCAGCGGCCCCGGCACGGTGGACCTGCCGATCGTGCTGGGTGACGTGGTGGTACGCTCCGGCGATGTCGTCGTCGGCGATCCGGACGGCGTCGTAATCGTGCCCCGCGAGCGGCTGGCCCAGGTGGCCGAGGCGCTGAAGGCCGTGCGCGCGGCCGAGGCGGCGACGCTGGCGAAGGTCCAGGGCGGGCTGACGGTGTTCCCGTTCGTGGCGGACCTGCTGGCGAGCGGGCGGGTCCGACGGGTCTGACCTCGGGACGGCAAGTGTCCCGCCGCTAGGGCGAGGTCAGCAGCACCACGGTCGGCAGGGTCAGCAGCGCCAGGACCGACTGCGCCACGACGAGGCCCGCCATCAGGTCCGCATCCGCGCCAAGCTGGCGGGCCAGTAGGTAGGAGGCGGGGGCGGTCGGCAGGGCAAAGAACATGGTGATGGCCGCGGTGATCACCGGGTCGAAGCCGACCCAGCGGCAGGCCGCCCAGGCGAGGCCCGGCAGCAGCACGAACTTGATCGCCGAAGCCGGCAGCAGGGCGTGCAGCGGTGGCAGCACGCTGGGTGCGGCGGCAAGGGCGGCACCGACCACGATCAGGCCGGTGACGATGCCGGCCTGACCCAGCATGCCGAGCGTCGTTGCCAGCGGCGAGGGGAGGTCCAGGCCCAGCGCCTTGCACAGGAGGCCGGCGGCGGATGCCTGGATCAGCGGGTTGCGGGCCAGCTCGCGGCCCAGCCGCACGAAGCCGGGCGGCTCCTTGCCGGCATGGACCAGGAGGACGCTCACGCTCACCGTGTTGGCGGTGATCACGGCGAAGGTCGCGACCAGGGCGCCGGCGGCGAGGCCAGCTTGGCCGAACAGGGGCGAGAGCAGCGAGAAGCCCACGAAATTGTTGAAGCGCATCGAGGCCTGGACCATCGGTCCGACCTGAGGCGAAGGCGTTCCGGCGAGCTTGCACCAGAGGAGCATGGCTGCCGAGGCGGCCAGGATGGACAGGACCGTGATCGCGAGGAGCGGCAGGACGATCGCGGACGGTGCGGCCGAGGAGGCGACATTGCCGAACAGGAGGGCCGGCAGGAAGACGTGATAGCTGATGCGCTCCAGGCCGCTGCGCAAGGAGGCGTCGACCTTGCCGGTGCGCTGCGCCAGGTAGCCGCCCGATACCAGGAGCAGAACCGGCACGAAGGCGATGAGGACGTGGCCGGTCCGCTCCATGGCCGGTCAGGCAGCGCGCATCTGCGCCAGCTTCTGCTCCCAGCGCCAGGCATGGGCGACGATGGTGTCGAGGTCGTCGAAGTCCGGCTTGAACCCCAGCACCTCGCGGATGCGCCGGCCGTCGGCGACCAGGCGGGACGGGTCGCCCGGGCGGCGCGGCTCGTCCACGATCGGGAAGTTCACGCCGGTGATCCGTCGGCAGGTATCGAGCACTTCCTTCACGCTGAAGCCGTGGCCGTAGCCGCAGTTGAGCGCCATCGAGCGGCCGCCATCCATCAGATAGCGCAGCGCGTCGACATGGGCGCGGGCGAGATCCTGGACGTGGACGTAGTCGCGGATGCAGGTGCCGTCGGGCGTGGGATAGTCGCGGCCGAAGATCGCCATGCGCGGGCGAAGCCCGGCCGCGGTCATGCAGGCGAGCTTGACCAGGTGGCTGTTGTCGGGCGTGGCCTCGCCGATCTCGCCGTCCGGGTCGGCCCCGGCCACGTTGAAGTAGCGCAGCGCAATATAGTTGCCGCCCGAGGCCGCCTGGATGTCCGAGAGGATCCGCTCGGCCATCATCTTCGAGGCGCCATAGGGGTTGATCGGGTTGAGCGGCGCATCCTCGGGGATCGGGTCCATGTCCGGCTCGCCATAAACGGCGGCGGTGGACGAGAACACGACGTGGCGGATGCCGTGCCTGGCGGCGAGGCTGAACAGGTTTAGCGCGTTGACGGTGTTGTTGCGATAGTACTTGGCCGGGTCCTTGCCGGATTCGCCGACCCAGATATGGGCGGCCATGTGGACGATCGCATCAAAGCGCCCGGCGGCGAGGATCTCGTCGACGCGTGCCTCGTCGCCGAAGTCGGCCTCCACCAGCTCGGCTGACGTGACCGCCCAGCGGTGGCCGGCATAGAGGTTGTCCAAGGCGGTCGGCGTGAAGCCGGACTTGGCAAGGTACTTGACCACGTGGCTGCCGATATAGCCGGCACCGCCGGTCACCAGCACGCGCGTGTTTGAATTGGTCACGTTGATCCCCAAGAGGCTGACTTGGGCCCCTCCATAGAGCAGGGCAGGAGCGGCGGCGAGCATTGCTCAGGACGGGGGCGGCGGCGCCAGGCTGGGCTGCTCGACGAAACGACTGGGCAGGTGGGTGGCGGAAGGCCGGGAATCCCGGTCCTTCAGGCGGGCCAGCATGGTGTCCGCGGCCGCCGTGCCGATGGATTCGAAGTCCCGGAGGATGCAGCTGATCTCGGGCGTGGCGGCGGTGGCGACGTCGGCGGCGTCGATGGCGATGACGGAAAGTTGCGCCGGGATCGCCAGACCGCGCAGGCGGGCGGCCTGGATGGTCGCCAGGAGCAGCCGGCTTCCTTCCACGATGACGGCGGTCGGGGCCGGATCGCCATCCAGCAGGGCAGCGCCGATCTCCGACAGCGTCATGAGGTCGAGGGGCAGGCGGATCGCCTGCCCCTCGGTCGCCACGATCCCGGCCTCCTCGATCACTTCCAGAAAGGCCGCGCGGCGCTCGAGCGATGGCCGGATCCGCATGTCGTACTGCAGCAGGATCATCCGCCGGTGGCCTAGATCGACCAGCCGCCGCACCGCTTCGTGCATGGCCGAGCGATGGTCGCTGTAGATGCGGTCCGCGCGGGACGGCATGTCGCGGTCGAGCAGGACGGAAGGAACGTCCAGGTCCCGCACGGCCGCGCGCAGGCTCGGATGGTCCTGGTCGCAGGCATAGAGGATGACGCCGTCGACCTGGCGGGTGCGGAGGATCGAGAGAGCCTCGATTTCCCGCTCGGGCTGCTGGTCGCTGCTGGCCAGCAGCAGGGCATAGCCGGCCTCGCCCAGGCGGCGGGCAGCCGCCTGGGCGACGGCGGCGTTGGGATAGATCGTCAGGTCGGGGACGAGGAAACCGATCGTGTGGGTCGCATTGGTGCGCATCGTGCGCGCCGCGAGGTTGGGGACATAGCCCAGCGCCCGCATCGCCGACTGGACCCGTTCACGCGTCGCGGCAACAACCAGCTCCGGCTCGTTGCTTACCCTGGATACGGTCACCGTCGAGACGCCGGCCGCACGGGCCACGTCGCGGATCGTGGGACGCCGAGACAGGCTCATCGCCAATGCCGAACAGCAATGGAATCTACAATGAAAACGTGAACATTCTGCATGTTGACGTTTTCATTCCAATCGCGCACGTTCATCGGCAATCAAGCAGGGACAGGATCAGGAGGCAGACCATGGCGACGCTCACCAGCGAGCAGATCGCTGCGTACCAGCGCGACGGGTTCATCGTTGTCAAGAACGTGCTTTCCCCGGCGGAAATCGAGGAACTGCGGACCGTGACCGACGACTTCGTCGAGAAGGCGCGAGATGTCAAAGCGCATACCGACGTCTACGACCTGGAGCCCACGCATTCGGAGGCGGAGCCGCGGGTACGGCGGATCAAGAGCCCCCATCTGCAAGCACCGATCTACGACCGCGTCATGCGCCATCCCACCATCCTTGCCATCCTGCAGGACCTCGTGTCCCCGGCCATCCGGTTCGACACGTCCAAGCTGAACATGAAGGCGGCCGGCTATGGGGCGGCGGTGGAGTGGCACCAGGACTGGGCATTCTATCCGCACACCAATGACGACCTGTGCGCCGTGGGCGTGATGATGGACGACTGCGCCATCGAGAACGGGCCGTTGCTCTGCATCCCCGGCACGCACAAGGGCCCGGTCTATGACCACCATGCCGACGGGCATTTCTGCGGTGCCATCGACCCGACCGGCTCGGACATCGCGTTCGACAAGGCGGTGCCCTGCATCGGGCCGGCCGGCAGCATCTCGATCCACCACGCGCGCACGATCCATGGTTCCGCGCTGAACACATCCAACAAGATGCGCCGGCTCCTGCTGTTCCAGTACCGCGCGGCAGATGCCTGGCCGCTTTGCGCGTCCAACCAGATGGACTGGGACGCATGGCAGGCGCTGATGCTGACGGGCGAGACCGACCCGATCACGCCCAGGCTGGCCGACGTGCCGGTCCGGCTGCCTCTGCCACCGGCCAAGAGCCAGGGGTCGATCTACGAAAACCAGCGGGGGCTGAAGGCCAACTTCTTCGGAAAGGTGGATACCCGCGCGGCTTGAATCGGGACGGGGCAGGGGACCTGCGAGGACTGCAAGCGGGTCGGGGTGCGACCTCGCTACGTTCAGCAGCATGCTTGTCGGGCAGGCCGTCCCAGGACCGTGGCGCCAGGCTCCGGGAGGTCGACCGACCCATGGATGCTGCCTGAGCTTAAAGGCATGGGAGCCGTTGTTTCCGGTGTTGCCGCAATTGCTGCCAAGTGCCGGGATGGCTAGCTTCTCGACGCAACCCTGACCGACGTGGGAGATGACCGATGAAGGCGTTTGTCCGAAGAGCGGCCCTCGCGATCGCGGGTCTCCTGGCACTCGCGCCTGCCGGATCGTCGATGGCGCAGGACCGGCCAATCCACGCACCCGCCGCCGGCGACGAAGTCGTCGTCTACACCCACAGGTTCAACGCCAAGGACTTCGAGCAGGGCGCGAAGATCGTCGAGGAGGAGTTCACGGCGGCGCAATCCCGGATGGGCCAGACCCGGCTCAACTATTTCCTCGTCAATCCCGAACGCCACGATGTCGTGGTGGTCTCGTTCTTCGGCAAGGACGAGAGCGTGGACGAATGGCACGAATACATGGGACGGCTCGACGTGCTGGACCGGCTGGCGCCCCTGCGGCGGGAGCCGCTGGCCTTCGAGCGCTACCAGGTCCGCGCCGTCACCGAAGCCGAGTGACGCGCCGGGCGGCAGCGCGCCCGATCGGGACCATCGAGGGGAATGCGAGGCGCGCGGTGCACGACGGATTGCCAGACCAGGTCATGTCGTACCTGGCCGCGACAAGCCGGCACTGCCTGGGCTTGGCGACCAGGCGCTCGGCCAGGTTGCGCTGCCGGCAGCTCTGGCGGTCGAAGTCGGCGCTGCTCGGCTGGTCGACCGGTTCGGCATGGCCTGGACGCCGCGCTTGGCGGACAGGACTCCACTTGCCGGACAGGCAGGACCGGAAGGGACCACCAATGTTTTCCATCTCATTGCCAATGCTCGTTCAGCTTTGACGCGAGCCGTGCCCCGGCACCGTCATCTCAGCCGCAACGTCTGAGCCTACTTGCCGGCTTCAAGTAATTGCCAAATCATTTCATGTTTCGCCTCCTTTACAGTTTTTACGCCATCCAGTAGGCGATATTCGGTACGGGCGAACGGCCGTGACGGGGGGAAATCGACATGACCTGGGCAGTTGTCCGGCGCGCGGCATCGGCGTTGCTGGCCTTTGTCGGTCTGGCCGTCGCGGCGGAGCATGCCGGCGCTACCGAGCGGCTGACGCGGAATCAGCCGGGGCTGGTCCTGCAGGGGCAAAGCGGGCTCGCGTCGAAGCGGCTGGCCAAGCTCTACCGGAACCCCTTGGGCGGTGCGTCCGCGCCGGTGGCCGTCCCGCAGGGCCCGAATTGGAATTCCGCCACGCGCCTGCAGTTCTACAGCCAGGACCAGGGCTCGCAGATCATGCCGCTGTCCTGGTTCGTGGCGCTGAAGCAGCCGAACGGCCAGCCCTTCATTGGCCAGAGCCTGAGCCGCTACGGCTACCTGCCGAACCCGGCCAGCCCCACCCCCGGCCTGCCGGTCGGCTTCACCGTCAACGGCACGGGCAGCACCACGATGGTGGGCATGACCTGTGCCGCCTGCCATACCCGTCAGATCGCGTCTGGCGGGATCCAGTACCGGATCGACGGCGGGCCCGCGATCGTCGATTTCCAGAGCTTCCTCCAGGACCTCGATACGGCCGTCGCGACCGTGCTCGGCAGCAACACGGCCTTCAGCGCGTTCGCCTCCAGCGTGCTCGGCCCCTCGCCCTCGCCGGCCCAGCAGGCAGCGCTCCAGGCCGAGGTCCAGGCCTGGTTCCTGCGCTTCGACACGCTGGTCAAGGGCGCCCTGCCGCCCCAGCCCTGGGGGCCGGGCCGTCTCGATGCGGTGTCCATGATCTTCAACCGCCTGACCGGCCTCGATCTCGGTCCGCCACCCAGCTACCTGATCCCCAGCAATATCCGCCAGGCGACAGCACCGGTGCGCTATCCGTTCCTCTGGAACGCGGACATCCAGGACCATACGCAGTGGCCGGGTTTCGCTGCCAACGGCAACACGATCTTGTCGCTCGCGCGCAATGTCGGCGAAGTCTATGGTGTATTCGCCACCTTCATGCCGCAGCAGAGATGGTACGGGATCGACTATCTCGAGGTGAACTCCGCCAACTTCCCGGGTTTGTTCACCCTGGGGGATCTGATGGAGGATCTCGGCCCGCCACAGTGGCCGTGGACGGTGAACAACACGCTCGCCGATCGCGGCGAGGACATCTTCAACCTTCCCACGGCGAGCGGAGGTTGCGCCGACTGCCATGGCATCCAGCCTGGCATCACCCGGCCGATCAACCAGAAGACCTGGCTGACGCCGATCATGAACGTCGGCACCGACACGGCGCAGTACAACATCCTGCCCTGGACCGCCCAGAGCGGCGTGATGAACGGGGCCTACACGCTGGCCGACACGACGCCGATCAAGCCGGTCGACCTGTCGATCAACATCCTGGGCATGGCTGTGCTGGGCTCCATCGAACAGTACTGCCTGGAAAATCCGGCCACCTGCCTGCTCGATGGCAGCAAGCAGGCCCTGCAGCAGCGCCAGGATCTGGGTGGTCTGAAAGGTGGTGTGTACAACCTGGAAGACTCGACCACAGGTGCCTACGAGTCGCGCGTCCTGCAAGGCATCTGGGCGGTGGCACCCTATCTGCACAACGGCTCGGTGCCGACCCTGGCGCAGTTGCTCACGCCGGCAGCACAGCGGGTGAAGTCCTTCGCGGTCGGGCCGAACTATGACCAGACCAATATCGGCCTCGCCACGACGCAGACCCAGTTCAACTACATCTACCAGGCCACAGGCTGCGACGATCTCGACTCGGGCAACAGCAACTGCGGCCACGAGTACGGCACGACTCTGTCGCCCAGCGACAAGCGCGCGCTGCTCGAATATTTGAAGACGCTCTGACGCGAAGCAGGCCGGTCGACCCGGCCTGCCTTCTCTCACCTGTTCCCGGATGATCCGCTGCCGTGCCGATCACGGCAGGAATGCGGCTCCTACCCTACCGACAGGTCGCTGCCGGTTAGTGTCGTGATCCCGTAGAACGTCACCGTGTGGTCGCTGCCGAATCCCTTCACCGGATCGATGTCCGAGAAGTCTAGCATGAGCGACGACTTGGCCGCCTGGCCCGACGGCGTGATGCTGGTGAGACTTACCGCCTCGTCGGCGGCGGTGAGCTTGCTGTCGCCGTTGCTGTCGAATTCCTCCAGGACATCGAGCAGGAAGACTTCCTGCAGCGTCGGATAGCTGACGAAGGCGAAGGCGCCGAAGCTGTCCTGACCCCGGGCGAAATCCAGAATGGTCGTGCTGCTGTCGGCGCCTTGGCCCTCGTTCGCATCCAGCAGGATGTCGAGGAAGAAGCCGTCATTGCCGGCCCCTCCCAGCAGCACATCCTTGCCAGGCCCGCCGCCGACGAGATCGTTGCCGGCATTGCCTTCCAGGCGGTCGTTGCCGGCCCCGCCGATGACGTAGTCGTCACCGTCCATGCCGGAGAGGGAAACAGCATAGCCAACGGACCGGGGCGTCAGCGAGAACA
Organism: Geminicoccus sp.; assembly: GCF_036263595.1. Taxonomy (NCBI): domain Bacteria; kingdom Pseudomonadati; phylum Pseudomonadota; class Alphaproteobacteria; order Geminicoccales; family Geminicoccaceae; genus Geminicoccus; species Geminicoccus sp. Next base: position 41,615 of record NZ_DATAGQ010000116.1, read on the forward strand.
TGTCGGTGCCGGTGATGTCGTCGTCACCAGTGGACCCGTGGACACGCTCGATCGAGGTGAGCGTGTCGATGCCGGTCGACGTTTCCGCCGTGCCGGCGAACAGGTCGATCGTGACCCCGTCCACCTCGTCGGCGAAGGTCGCCGTGTCGAAGCCGCTGCCGCCGTCGAGATGATCGCCGCCCGCTCCGCCGCGGAGAAGGTCGTTGCCGGCACCGCCGAACAACTGGTCGCTGCCATCTTCCCCGTGGAGGCGGTCGTTGCCGAGTCCGCCGTTCAGGAAGTCGTTGCCGCTGCGGCCAAACAGCAGGTCGTCGCCACTGCGGCCATAGATGCTGTCCCTGCCGTTCGTGCCGCTCAGATTGTCGCCGCGGGGTGTACCGTCGATCTTCATGGTCTTGCGTATCCCCTCACGTCTCTTCGTATCGTTGCGGCTGCCAGACCGTCTCCGGCCGGCATCCTACGCGAGGTTCCAGCATTCCGAAAGCACAACTACGGCGCGGCAACGTGATAAGCAGCGCGGCCGAGTAGTTGGATAGATCTGATCGGCCGATGCAAAGCTGTCTGTCAGATCAACTCGCGAACATGCGCCTCGCGGCCATAGATCGCGACCAGGATCACGATCGCAGCGCCCATTGTCGCCTGGACCAGCGGCGGCTTTAGGCCGAGGCCCACCAGCACCGTCGTCAGCTCGATCAGGCACAAGGCGCCCGCGATCGTGCCGAGATAGCCGCCCTTGCCGCCGATGAGTGCCGTGCCGCCGATGACGACGGCCGCGATGGTCTGGAACAGGTAGGGCTCGCCGACGCGGGCATAGGCGGCACCGGAGAAGCCCAGCAGCAGGATGCCTGCCAGCGCCGCGAAGCCGGCACTGAGCGCGAAGGTGATCGTCCACATCCGCACCGGATCGACCAGGGCCAGCCTGGCGGCGCGCGGGTTGCTGCCGAGCGCGTAGAGACGCCGGCCATAGACCGTGCGGCTCAGCGCCAGGATCACCAGGGCACCCAGCACGACGAAGGCCGGGATGAGCCATGGCACCGGGATGGGGCCGATGGAGCCGCCGATCGAGACGAACTTGGTGACATAGGAGGGGGCGGCCCCGGTCGGGAAGCCGGCGGTCCAAAGCTGGACAGCACCCTGCAGGGCCGTCCCTGTCCCGAGCGTGACGATCAGGGGATGGATGGCCAGCGAGGCCGACAGGGCACCGTTGAAGGCGCCGATCAACAGTGACAGGCCCAGCACGATCGGCAGGACGAGGACGAAGGGGACGCCATCGCCATAAAGCTGGGCGGCCGTGACGTTGGCGAAACCGATCACGAACGGGATCGACAGGTCGATGCCACCGATGATGATCACCAGCGTCTGGCCGATCGCGGCGATCGCCAGGAGGGTCGCCAGCACCAGCATAGCGCGGATGCCGAACATCGTGCCGAAGCCGCGGATCAGCGCCATGCCGATCAGATGGATGGCCAGCGCGATCAGCAGCGCTGCGACCGGGCGGGGGATCCTGGCCAGGACGGCGGTCATGCGGGGCTCCGGCGGCGGAGGTACTGGCGCAGGCGATCGGCGTTCAGCGCCACCGCCACCGTGAGCACGACGCCGTAGACGATCTGCAGCACGAAGGTGGAAACATTGAAGTAGGTCAGCGCCGTCTGCAGGAGGAAGATGTCGGCGGCGCCCAGCACCGCGGCGATCAGGCCGCCGCGGCCTCCGGCCAGGCTGACGCCACCCAGCGCCACGGCGGAAATCGCCAGCAGCGTGTAGGTATTCGCGATGTTGGGATCGGCCGAGCCGATCAGGCCGGTCAGGCACAGGCCGCCTACCGAGGCGAACAGTCCTGCCAGGACGTAGGACAGCCAGCGCACGGTGGTCACCGGGATGCCGGCGGTATAGGCGGCACGGTCGTCGCTCCCGACGCACATGAGCTGCTCGTAGAAAGGCAGGCGCTTGATCAGCAGCCAGGCCAGGGCCACCAGGACCAGCGGCACGATTGAGGCCGGCCCGGCCAGCGCCTTGATCCAGGTCGGCGCCGTTCCAATCGGCGAGGGTGCGATCGTCAGCGTGATGCCGGCATAGAGCAGCGAGGTGCCAAGCGTGGCCACGATCGGCTGGATGCGGACCACGGTCGCGAGGAAGCCGTTCAGGATGCCGGACAGGAGGCCGAGCAGGAGCACCATCGGCACGATCACGAACGGCGATTCGATGGCGAGACCTTCCACCAGCCAGCGGACGACCACGACATTGACCAGCCCCATCAGCGGCCCGACCGAGATGTCGATGCCGCCACGGCCGGCTAGGATCGGCGGCATGGACGCGATCGCCGCCAGCATCAGGCCGGAGGCGAGGCCGACGGTGACGCCCAGGCTCGCCGGCGAGAAGCGGGTCGGGTTCAGGACCAGGTTCACCAGCAGCAGCACGACGAACAGCGTCGCGGCCAGCCCGAGATAGGAGCGTCCGGCGAGCCAGCGGGGCATCAGGCGGCCTCCTGGCCGAACATGGCGGCGATCACGCGGTCCATGGTCATCGACGTTCGGTCCAGCTCCGCGAACACGGCCTGCTCGCGGAACACCAGCACGCGATGGCAGAGCTGCAGGATCTCCTCGATCTCGGTGGAGAGCACGACCAGCGGAATGCCCTGGTCGGCGGCGAGGCGGCGGAAGACCTCGTAGAGCTTCATGCGGGTGCCCAGGTCGACGCCGCGGGTCGGGTCGTTCATCAGCATGACCCTGGGCTCCCGGGCCAGCCAGCGGGCGAGCAACACCTTCTGCTGGTTGCCGCCGGACAGCGTGCCGATGGAGGCGTCGGGCGAGCCGTAGACCATCGAGAGCTCGCGGGTGAAATGGGCCAGCTTCGCCTTCAGGCCGGTGCGCGCGACCACACCCAGCCGGGCATGATCGGGAAGGGCCGCGATGGCGAAATTGTCGAAGACCGAGAGCCCGCCGAACACGCCGGTCGTCCGGCGGTCGCGGGGCAGATAGGCGAGCCCCTGCGCCGCCGCCTTGGCGAAGTCGGTGACGGGAACGGACCTGTCATCCTTGCCGACCAGCTCGACCCGGCCGGCCTGCGGCCGATGCAGGCCGCACAGCACCTGGATGAACGCGTCCTGGCCATGGCCCTCCAGGCCAGCCAGGCCCACGATCTCGCCCTTGCCGACCGCGAAGTCGATTGGTGCCGCGGCAGGTGCCAGCCGGATGCCGCGCGCCGTGAGGAGCGGTTCGTCGCGCGGGTCGGGGAGCGTCTGCTTCCTGAACATGAATTTCTTGTTCGTCATTGGCCGGCGTCACGACGGCCGGCACCTTCCTCTTCCGATCCTGCCGAAGTTCGTCGCCAGGACAAGCCCGAAGATCGGCAGATGCGCCGGACTGCTGGGCCTGCATTCCCATGCGACGACCCGGACCCTTGCCGCGCCGGGGACGGATGACCGAACAATCGCGCGAACGGGCAGGCGGCTCGTCCCATGCCTGTCCCATGTCGGGAAGGCGGACCTAGAAGAAGCAGGATGACCGGATCGTCACGCAGATCGCAAAGCCACATGCCGAACGTCCGGAAGGAGGCGCAGCGCATGACGCTGCGAAATCCTGTGCGCTCCCTGCTCACGGTCATGGCCTTGGCAGGCGTGCTGGCGCTTCCGACCGGCCCGGCGGCTGCTTCGGCGATCGACGATGTCCAGGCCGGCTATCGGGCCTATCAGGCCGGTGATTTCCAGGCGGCGGCCGAGGCCTTCGGGCTGGCGATCGGGTCGGGAGAGCTGACACAGGATCAGATGGCCGTCGTGCTGAACAATCGTGGCGCCGCGCTGGCCAAGGCCGGCCGCTATGACGAGGCTATCGCGGAATATCTGAAGGCGAGGCAGCTCGGTCCCCAGACGGCCAATGTCGACGGCAACCTGGCGCATGCCTATGTGCAGCGCGGCCTGCGGCATGTCGCGAACGGGGATCGGGACCGGGCGCTCGACGACTACGACCAGGCTCTCCTGATCGATCCGGACGATATCCTGGCACTGCGGCAGCGCGGCCTGCTCAGGGTCGAGATGCACGACCTGGTCGGCGCCGCGGCGGACCTGCGCCACGTGCTGATGCTCCAGCCGAACGATCCGGCGGCGAGCGGGGCACTGGCCGCCCTGGAGGGTCCTCCGGCCGAGCCGGCGGCAGGCGGCGCCCCGGCCGGGCCAGCCGCGGCGATGGCCACGGTGGCGCCTGTCCAGCCGCCGCCCCCCGATGCACCCGAGCAAGACCCTCCGGCGGATGTGGTCGCTGCCGTCGAGGACACCCCACCGCCTGATCGGGTCCAGCCGTTGGCGCCACCTGTGCCACCCGTGACGGCGCCCCCGCCGATGCCAGTGACGGCGCCCCCGCCGATGGAAGTGCTCTCGGCGCCGGAACCGAAGGTGCCCGAGACCTCCATAATCGCGACGGCGCCGGTTGCCGCCGAACCAGCCGCCGGGCCATCGGTCGAAAGCTTCCGCGTGGTCGGGGCGGTGAGCCTGCGGGCCGGGCCCGGCACGTCGTTCGACCGTGTCGGCTTCCTCAGCGAAGGGGAGATCGTCCAGACCAGTGGCCAGGACGATGACTGGTACCGGATCGCGCGCGCCGATGCCGCGGCGGGATGGGTCCATCGGCGCTGGCTGAGCCCGGTGGAATGACCGCTCCGGCTAGACGTGGTGCCCGACGGGGATGCGGGTGTCCGGCAGCATGAGCGACAGGAGGCGTGGGCCGGTGATCTGGCCGGCCTCCAGTGTTTCCACGACCCTGCCGCTCCGGAGCACCGTCACGCGGTCGGACAGGCGGCGGACCTCGTCCATGCGGTGCGAGATGAAGATGGCGAGGCGGCCCGTCTCGACGAAGGCACGGATGGCGCCGAACAGGACGTCCCGGTCGCCGAAGTCCAAGGCGGCGGTGACCTCGTCCAGGATCAGGATGCGCGGATCGCGCACCAGCGAGCGGGCCAGGACGATCAGCTGCTGCTGGGCGAGCGGCATGCTGCCTGCCGGCTGGTCCAGGTCGAGCGGCGTGCGGGTAATCGAGGCGAGGGCGGCCGATGCCTTGGAGCGCCGTTCCGCCTTGCTCAGCCGGAACGTCAGCAGCCCGTCGAAGCCCATGAAGATGTTCTCGAGGACGCTTCGCTCGGGTGCCAGGAGCACTTCCTGGAACACGGTGGAAATCCCTAGCCGGTGCGCGTCGACGGGTCGACCCAGCTCGATCGGGCGGCCGTCCAGGCTAATTTCCCCGGCAGTGGGCCTGACCACGCCGGAGAGCAGCTTCACCAGCGTGCTCTTGCCCGAGCCGTTCTCGCCCAGGATGGTGTGGACGTGGCCGGGGGCGAAGGCGACATCGGCATCGGCAAGCGCCATCGTCTCGCCATAGCGCTTCGTGACGCTGGACATCGTCAGCATCGCCGTCGCCAATCCGCTCTCCCCTCCCTGCCGTTCTCCGGCAGCCCCGATTCGGCCGTAAAGCTTTGCGCTGGCAGGCGCAAGTGGGCCCTGTTATCGTTTTCATGACGAGAGCCGGTGCAGCTACAAGACCGGCCAGGGGGACGAATGATGACGATCGCCTTGTCACGCCAGGCCTTGATGATGGCCTTGGGATCGGCCGCATTGGCTGCGGCGGCAGCCGGTCCGGCCGCGGCCCAGTCCTTGAGCGACCTGCCCCAGGAACTCCAGGCGCTCTACACGGACGGCATCCCGGTCGGCCCCTCGGCCTATGACGACTTCAAGATGCCGTCGAAGCCCTGGAAGTGGTGCCACTCCGAATCCTACATGGGCAATCCCTGGCGCGTGAACATGGCGAACGAGCTCAAGCGGCTCGTCGAGGGTGCCAAGACGGCGGGCCTGGTCTCCGAGTTCGAAATGTCGGATTCGAACGGCGACGTGACCCAGCAGATCGCCCAGATCCGCGCGTTCATGGACAAGGGCTGCAGCGTCATCACCATGATCGCCGGCTCGTCGACCGCGCTGAACGACGTGATCGAGGCATCCTACAAGGCCGGCATTCCGGTCGTGACCACGGCCAGCGCCGTGACCAGCCCCTATGCCCTGAACATCCAGCACAACCACAATGTCTGGGGCTACAACATGGGCAAGGGCGTGGCCGCCTACCTGAACGGGCCCGGCAACGTCCTGATGGTGGAAGGCATTCCCGGCAGCCCGATCGTCGCGCAGGAGAACAGCGGCGGCGAGCGCGCGTTCAAGGAGCATCCGGACATCACCATCGTCGGCATGGTGAGCGGCAACTGGACCGCCAACGTCACCAAGAGCGTCGTGCTGCAGACGCTCGCCACGAACCCGGCGCAGATCGACGCGGTGTGGACCACCGGCAGCGAGACCCGCGTGGTCGCCGAAGCGTTCGAGGAAGCCGGCCGGCCGGTCCCGCTGGTCACCGGCTCCATGTCGGGCGACGCGCTCGGCTACTGGAAGGAGCACAAGGACACGTTCAAGTTCTATGGCGGCGCCATCCTGCCGACCGTGGCCGCGCAGAACACCTATCGTGCCGCGACGAGGCTCCTGGAAGGCCAGCAGCCGCTCGTGAACACGATCATCGTGCCGGTGCCGGAGATCAAGCAGGAGGATCTCGACAAGTGGGCGGCACCCTGCATGACGGTCGAGTCCGGCTCGATCTTCCCGGTGCCGCCGAGCGACCCGATCAGCGAGCAGATGCTGGACGGCTACTTCCGCAAGGGTGCCGGCTCGCCCGGCTACGACTTCGCAAGCACGCCCAATCCCTGCGGCTGACGGGAACAGGACCAAGGCGGAGGACGGGATGGACGAGCGGCTGGAACGGACGGCGCGCGCGATCGGTGAAGCGGGTGCGGACTGGGCGGTGCTGACCAGCCCGGATGCCGTGGCCTATGCGACCGGCCACGTGGTGCCGGTCGAGGCCGGTCCGTCGCCGTTCGCCGGCGGTCCCACCCTGGCCATCGTCGGCAAGGACGGGACCGCCGGGCTGGTGGCCGCCAATGTCGAGGCCGGTGCTGCCCAAAAGGCCTGGGTGGCCGAGCGTGTCGTTTATGAAGGGTTCGGGTTCGAGCACGCAGCGCCCTACGTGGCGAACTACCGCCATGCCGTCCGGGATCTGGTGACCCGACTGGGCGTGAACGGAAAGGTCGCTGCGGATCCGCGCTCCTTTCCGGCGGCGCTGACGGACGTCCTGGAGGTGGATCCGGCCATCGACATGGTGACCGGGCTCGATCGGGCGCGGGCGACCAAGACGGCTGCCGAGCTCGTGGCGTTGCAGCGCTGTGCGGATGCGGCGGCGCTGGGACAGGCGGCCTTCCTGAAGGCGCTGCGGCCGGGGCGGACGGAACTCGCGGTGTTTGCGGACATCCGCTGTGCCGTCGAGGAGTTCGCCGGGGAGCGGGTGCCGTTCACCGGCGACTTCATCTCTGGTGTCGCGCGAACCGCCGGCTTCACGGGTTGGCCGACCGACCGGGTGATCGAGCCGGGCGACCCGGTCATGGCGGACCTGGCGCCGCGGGTCGGCGGCTACTGGGGCGACTGCTGCGCCGTCACTGTCGTGGGCAAGCCGCGCAAGGGGCACGAGCGGCTGTTCCGCACCTCCAAGGATGCCTTGAGCTTGGCCATCGAGATGATCCGGCCGGGCCTGGCGATCGACACGTTCGACCGGGCGATCCGCGGCTTCGTTGGCAAGGCCGGCTATGCCTACCCGCACCATAGCGGCCACTCGATCGGCACGGCCGTGCATGAATGGCCGCGCCTGGTACCTTACGAGACGACGCAATTCCGGGAAGACATGGTCGTGCTGGTGGAGCCGGGCGCCTACGACCCGGAGATCGGCGGCGTGCGGTCGGAGTACATGCTGCGGGTGACGGCCTCCGGCTGCGAGCCGATGGCGCCGTTCGAGCATGTGATGGCCATCGACGCCTAAGGGGCCACTCGGCTGGCGTGGACGCGGCGGACGGTGGCTGTCATCATTGTGGCCGCCCTGCGTGATCATCGAACCATCGGAGCCCTCCCGCCGATGACCGTCCCCATCCTATCCGTCTCCAACCTTTCCACCTCGTTCCGCGTCGAGGACCAATGGCGCAGCGTGGTGCGCGACGTGGCCTTCGACGTGGCGCCCAGGGAGACGGTGGCCATCGTGGGCGAATCCGGCTCGGGCAAGAGCGTCACCGCGCTGTCGATCATGCAGCTGGTGCCCAAGCAGGCCGGGCGGATCACCGGCAGCGTCAAGCTCGCGGGCAAGGAACTGCTGGGCCTGCCCGAGCGCGACATGCGCGCGATTCGCGGCGACGACATCGCGATGATCTTCCAGGAGCCGATGACGAGCCTGAACCCGGTGCTCACGATCGGCTTCCAGATCGCCGAGGCGCTGGTCCAGCACCGCGGCATGTCGCGGACCCAGGCCGAGGCTGAGACATTGCGCCTCCTGGAGCGGGTGCGCATCCCGGCGGGCAAGTCCCGCTTCCACGAGTACCCGCACCGCTTCTCCGGCGGCATGCGCCAGCGCGTGATGATCGCCATGGCACTGGCCTGCCAGCCCAAGCTCCTGATCGCCGACGAGCCGACCACCGCACTGGACGTCACGATCCAGGCGCAGATCCTGCAACTCATCAAGGAGCTGCAGGACGAGAACGGCATGGCCGTGCTGTTCATCACGCACGACATGGGTGTGGTGGCGGAGATCGCGGACCGGACCGTGGTGATGTTCCGCGGCGAGGTGGTGGAGAGTGGCCCGACGCTGGACGTCTTCCAGCGGCCGACCCGGCCCTATACGCGGGCCCTCCTCGCGGCCGTGCCGAAGCTGGGCGAGATGGGCGAGCGTACACGGCCGATGCGCTTCCCGGTCGTCGACACGGCCACCGGGCTGTCGGACGTCCCGGTCGAGACCGGGACCACGATCGAACCCGGCACGCGGCCGGTGCTCGAGGTGAGCGGCCTGATCACGCGCTTCGACATCCGCACCGGCCTGTTCGGGCGGGTCACCGGTCGCGTCCACGCGGTCGAGAACGTGTCGTTCGACCTGCGGGCCGGCGAGACCCTGGCGCTGGTCGGCGAGTCCGGCTGCGGCAAGTCCACGACGGGACGTTCGATCATGCGGCTGATCGAGCCGCTGGACGGCTCGATCCTGGTGGACGGGCAGGATGTCCGGCGCCTGGACAAGCCGGGGCTGCGCCTGATGCGGCGTTCCATGCAGATGATCTTCCAGGACCCGTTCGGCAGCCTGAACCCGCGCCGCAGCGTGGGGGCGGCCATCGCCGCACCGATCCTGGCGCACGGTCTTGCCCGCCCGGCGGAGGCGCGTGCCAGGGTCGCGGACCTCCTGCAGCGGGTGGGCCTCCAGGCGGACATGGCCGACCGCCTGCCGCACGAGTTCTCGGGCGGCCAGCGGCAGCGCATCTGCATCGCCCGGGCTCTCGCCCTGCAGCCAAAGGTGATCGTCGCCGACGAATCGGTCTCGGCCCTGGACGTCTCGATCAAGGCGCAGGTGATCAACTTGATGCTCGACCTGCAGGCGGAGTTCGGTCTGGCCTACCTGTTCATCTCCCACGACATGGCGGTGGTGGAGCGGGTCAGCCATCGCGTCGCGGTCATGTATCTCGGCGAGATCGTCGAGATCGGCCCGCGCTCGGCCGTGTTCGGCAATCCGCAGCATCCCTACACGAAGAAGCTGCTCTCCGCGGTGCCCGTGGCGGATCCTGCAAGGCGCCACGAGCGGCGGGACGTCGCCGTGGACGAGATCAAGAGCCCGGTCCGCCCACCCGACTACGAGCCGCCGCGCCGCCAGTACCGCGAGGTTTCGCCTGGCCATGTCGTCCAGGTCTGGGGGGCGGAATGGGAACAGCCGTCCGTGCCGGCACGGATCGCGGCCTGAGCCGAACCTTGCGTTCGGCAGTTCTCGTGGCGACATGGTGGCGAAGGGCTATCACGCGCGGAGGACGGGCGGTGAACATCGGACAGGCGGCGGAGCGGTCGGGCCTGCCAGCCAAGACCATCCGCTACTACGAACAGATCGGGCTGATCGACAAGCCGGCCAGGCGCATCAGCGGCTATCGCGACTATGACGAGACCGACGTGCAGATGCTCCTGTTCATCCAGCGCTCGCGCTCGCTTGGGTTCTCGATCGAGGACTGCCGGGACCTCCTGGCGCTCTACCGGGCGCGCGACCGGAGCGCTGCCGAAGTGAAGGCGCTGGCCCTGGCGCGCATCGCCCAGATCGACAGCAAGATCGGCGAGCTCATGTCGATCCGTGCGACCTTGTCGGCCTTGGCCGATCGCTGCGCCGGCGACGACCGCAAGGACTGCGCGATCCTGGACAATCTGGCCCGGTCGAACTGACCGCATGGTTCCGAGCGGATCGCGCCCGGCCGGCTATCCGGTCCGGGCCAGCAGCCGGGGCACCAGCACGGCGGCGGCGACCGACAGGCCGATGAAGAACCCGATCCAGATGCCCGCAGCCCCCAGGTCCAGCGGGAAAGCCAGGCCCCAGCCGATCGGCAGTGACAGGACCCAGTAGCCGACCACCGTCGCGATTGTGGGGACGCGCACGTCGTTCAGGCCGCGCAACCCGCCGACCGCCACCGACTGCAGGCCATCCGCCAGCTGCATCAGCGCCACCAGCCCGAACAGTTGTGCGGCCAGGACGAGAACCGCCGGATCGTCGCTGAACCATCCGGCGAAGGCGCTGCCGCCCAGCACGAACACCAGCGCCGTGATACCCATCCACAGGCTGGTGCCCAGCAGCGTCGTGACCGCGATCGGGCGCAGGCGGGTCGTCTCGTCGGCGCCGAGCGCGCCGGCTAGCCGCAGGCCTGCCGCCACCGCGATGCCGAGCGGCAGCATGTAGACCAGGGTGGCGACCGACAGCACGATCTGGCTGGCGGCGAGCGGCACGGGCCCGAGCAGGCCGATGAGCAGCATGCCGCCGGAAAACGCGCTGGCCTCGGCCAGGTACTGCACCCCGGCACCCAGGCATGGCAGCAGCAGCCTCCTGGCCTCGGCGAGGATGTCCTGCAGCGGCGTGCCGCCTGGAAGCAGGCCATCACGCCTGAGCTTGGCCAACGCCACGATGACCCCAACCATCATCGCGGCCAGCGTGCCGATCCCGGCACCTAAGAGGCCGAGTGCTGGCAGTCCAAGGCCACCATGCACCAGCACGATGCTGAGCGGGACGTTGAGCACCACCGCGACATTCCCCAGCGCCACGCCGGTCCAGGGCCGGTCGATCGCGGCATAGGTCTCCCGCGTCATCTCCAGCAGGCCCATCGGGATCTGCGACAGGGCCAGGGTGATCCAGTAGCCGAACACCATGGCCAGCAGTTCGTCCGGCTGGCCCAGCCAAGGCATGGCCGGATAGAGCAGGATCACGACGACGGCGGCCACCATGCCCATGGCGGCACCCAGCAGGAGCCCGGCCCGCAGGATGCGGTCGATCGCCCGGAGATCCTGGCCGGCATGGGCGCGGGCAACGGCAATGCTGATCGGGCTGAGCGCGCCGTAGACGCTCCCGTAGGTCAGGAGCCAGACGGCGCTGGCCAGGCCCAGCGCCGCCACGGCGTCGGTTCCGAGTGGCGCCACGATCGCCGTATCGGTGCTGTTGAGGAGCGCGAAGGCCGACAGGCCGCACACGATCGGGAAAGCCAGCCGGGTCAGCCCCGCCAGCTCACGAAGATAGTGCCTGGTGGGAATGACGCCGCTCCCGGGGGGTCAGTTCGAGAAACCGACCTGGACCTGCCCCAGCTCGCCAAAGTCGACATGCACCTGGTCGCCGGCCTCCACGGCCAGCGGGACCATGCAGGTCCCGGTCGTCACGACCTCCCCGGCACGCAAGGTGATGCCCAGCCTGGACAGCTCGTTGGCGAGCCAGGTCAGCGCCAGCCTGGGATCGCCCAGAACGTTGGCGCCGCTGCCCGTTCGGTCCATCACGACCTGCCCGCTCCGGCGGACGACGGCCTGCGGCGCAAAGCCGACCAGATCGACCGAACGCCAGTCTGTTTTCGTGGCTTCGCCCAGGACGAACAGATGCGCGCAGGCATCGTCCGCCAGGAGCTGCGCTTCGCCCGCCGTCACGAAATCCTCGTAGCGGGAGTCCGGGACCTCGATGGCCGGGTGCAGCGTGCCGGCAGCGGCCATCACCTGCTCGACCGTATAGTCGGCCGGACGTGGTGGCAGGTCCTCGACCATGCGGAAGGCGAACTCGGCTTCGGCCACCTTCATCAGGTTGCCCTTCAGGGAAATCGTGCCGCCCGGCTCGACCACGCGCTCCTGAAGGATGCGCCCGGCCAGCGGTCCATCGACACCGATATGCGCCTGGCCGGCCAAGCTGGTGGCGGCGATCTTCCAGCCGAACAGGGGCGACGTGCTGCGATGCTCGAGGAATGCCTGAACCGCGTAGCCATCCGCCCGGGTCCTGGGTTGCATGTCGTCCGGCAGCGCCGGGAGCTTCCACCCTTCCTGCCAGCACCGGAACAGGAGGTCGGCGGCGGCCTGCATGGCGGCGTCGGCGGTCATGGGCGTTCCCTTCTGGTCCGGTCGCCGCGAACATAGCAGCCGGCGCGGCTCGTTGTCCTTGCCTCCGACAGCCCAGGCGTGCCATCGCGCCGGCCGAAGAGCGTGCCGTCGCTGGCCGCGCCGGAGCAAGCAAGGACGATGGGCAGATGAGGACAGATGGTCGGCAGGCGAATGTGCTCAGGCCGGTGGCGATCGAGATCGGCGTGAACCGCCATGCGGAAGGCTCCTGCATCGTCAGCTTCGGCCATACGCGGGTCCTGTGCACCGCTACCGTCGAGGAACGGGTGCCGCCCTTCCTGCGGAACACCGGCAAGGGCTGGGTGACGGCGGAGTACGCCATGCTGCCGCGGGCTACCCACTCCCGCACGGCTCGTGAGGTCGGCAAGGGGCGGCAGAGCGGGCGGACCATGGAGATCCAGCGGCTGATCGGCCGCTCGCTGCGCGCGGTCGCACTGGTGGATTCGATGGGCGAGCGGCAGATCGTCGTGGATTGCGACGTGCTGCAGGCGGATGGCGGGACCAGGACCGCGTCGATCACCGGGGGCTATGTGGCGCTGCACGAGGCGCTGCAGAAACTGGTGAAGAAGGGCGACCTGCCGAAGCTGCCGTTGCGCGAGCCTGTCGCGGCCATCTCCTGCGGGCTGGTGAAGGGGCAGGCCCTGCTCGATCTCGACTATGTCGAGGACAGCGGGGCGGAGGCGGATGCGAATTTCGTGCTGACCGCGTCCGGCAAGGTCGTGGAGCTGCAGGTCACCGCCGAGGACGCGCCGCTGGAACTGGCCCAGATCGCGGAACTGCAGATCCTGGCGGAGCAGGGCGTGCGGCAGCTGGTCGAGGCGCAGATGGCCGCACTCGCCGCGGCAGGCCTGGCATGACCCGCCGCTTCACCGAGCCGCGCCTGGTCGTGGCGACTCACAACAAGGGCAAGCTTGCCGAGCTGCGCGCCCTGCTGGGCAGCCATCCGGTGGAGCTGGTGACGGCGGGCGAACTCGGCCTGCCCGAGCCGGACGAGACCGAGACGACCTTCGTCGGCAACGCCCGGATCAAGGCGCATGCGGCGGCCAAGGCCAGTGGCCTGCCTGCCCTGGCCGACGACAGCGGCATCGCCTGCAACGGGTTGGACGGGGCGCCGGGAGTCTACTCCGCGAACTGGGCCGGACCCGGCAAGGACTTCCGCCCAGCCATGGCGCGGGTCGTCGGCGAGCTCGTCCAGCGCTTTGGAAGCTTCGAGGCAGCCGACCGGTCGGCTGCCTTCGTGAGCTGCCTGTGCCTGGCTTGGCCGGATGGACATGACGAGGTGGTGGAAGCCAAGGTGACGGGCATGCTGGTGCCGCAACCGCGGGGAAGCCACGGGTTCGGCTACGATCCGATCTTTGTGCCGGATGGCCAAGTCCAGACCTTCGCGGAGATGGCGCCGGCGACCAAGAACGCGCTGAGCCATCGTACCCGCGCCTTCGCTTTGCTGAAGGAACGCTGCTTCAATCAGACATGAACGGTAGCCGCGCCGGCCTCGTCCTGCGGGTCGACCGGTCCGACACCGGCCTCGACCTGCTCGGGCAGGCCGTCCGGCGGACCTTGGCGACCTGTCCCGAAGCGCGCTTTGCGACCATGCTCGTCGATGCTCTCCATGGCGCCGAAGCCGGACCGATGGGAGATCTCCGCGCCTTGTTGGAAGGCGATGGCCGGCTGACCAGCGATGCCGAGATCACCTGGTATGGGCAAGCTACCGGAAAGGAAGCCGCCAAGGCGCTCGGTGCCACCCGACATGCGAGCCCGTCGGCCAGGCTGGCACCAGGCGAGTTGCAGGCGGTCGACCTTGGCCGGGCCGACCTCGCCGCGGCCGATCAACTGCAGCGGCTGCGCCGGCTGCTGGAGCATGGCGTGGTCCACCTGGCCCTGCGTCCTGGGCTTGCGGTCCCGCCTGATCAACGCCTTCGCTTCGATCTGGCGGCCCGGACCCTGGGCTTTCGCCGTTACGAGGCTGCCAACTGGGCGCTGCCGGGCCACGAAGCCAGATGGCTGCTCGATGCGCGGCGCGGCGGAGCGATCATGGGGGTAGGACCCGGCATCTACGGGCGCTGGTCCGGCCCTTCGTGCTGGTGGTGGTGGCGGGCCGGCCGGTGCCATCGCTGGCGCCAGCAGCTGGATGCTGGAAGGGATGGCCGTGGCCGGCTGAAACGATTGTCGCCCAAGGAGCGCGCGGTGGAGCGGCTGATCGACGGATTGCGGCTGCGCGAGGGGGCCGATCTGGCCGCGGTCGAGGTGGAGGCAGGACTGGAACGGACGGTCTGGCTGGATCGAGAGGCGTTGGCCGCTATGCTCGCCACTGGCCGGCTGCGATCCGCCGGCAGCCGCCTGCAGGTTCGCGACCTGGACGAGGTCGACGAGCTGACCGAAATGCTGCTTCCATCCCCTATCGGTTCGGCCGCGCGTCCGTGACGCTTGCCCGAAGGCTTCGGGACCGCCATATAGGCGCCGGAGCGGGGCCGTAGCTCAGCTGGGAGAGCGCGACGTTTGCACCGTCGAGGTCGTCGGTTCGATCCCGATCGGCTCCACCAACTTCAAGGGGTTAGCAGCCTTGAAGGTCCCACCTGGAACGTGATTGGAACGCGCGTTTTCAGGGGTTGTGAGCGTAGCTTCTGGGGAGATCGGCTGGACGGCCATCTCGCCGATCTCTCTCCAGAGCTCATCGATCGCCTTCGCGACCGGCTTCAACAGGTCGACGTCTACCCATCCATAGTGAGCCTCCGCCACTCGATTGAGTGGATTGGTGTTGCCCTTGTAAGGGCCGATCAGATCAAGGGAGACGCCACGCTTGCGCAGCTCCCTCGTCATCAGCTTTTGCACGGTCTTGGGCGTGAAGCGCGGGTCGAGCCCGGCCGCTTCCACCGTCAACCTCCAGATGCCGATCAGCGACTTCACTGGCTTGCCCTTGTGCTGGATCAGCCGGCCTCTCGGTGCCGCCAGTAGCCACGGGCGGATGCCGTCCGTCATCGGGATCGTCGGCCGCCGCTTCTTCGACTGCTGTCGGCCCTCCGCGTTTAGGCTGATCGATCCCTGGTCGTAGTCACATTGCCAAGAGGTCAGCTCTAGGAGAGCCTCAGGCCTGCCAATGGTGTGAACCAGCAAGGCGATGAACAGGCGCAGTCTCGAGGCGTCAGTCGCGTCCCACAGCTTCACGAAGTCGGCCAGCGTCGGCGCATAGGTTCGCGGTTGCCCTTTCTCCGGTAGGGGCACAGGCTCAAAGCGGCTCAGCAGCCCTTCCTTCTTGGCCCACTGCAGGGCCGCGTTGCCTTGCTCGACCGCACGGCGGACGGTGGAGGCCGATAAACGCCGACTCACCTCGCCCATTTCACCAGTCCCGGGATTGCGCCTCTTCCGGGTGAACTCGATGTGCTGGAGCCACTGGACGAACTCAGCGCGGCGCCGTCGGTCCAAGACTGCTATCACCATGGCATCCGAGCCGAAGAACGCCTTCCAGCGGTCCAGCGCGACGCCGATCTGATCGACGCTTGGACGGTGGACAGCATAGTCGTTGAAATAGCGCGACAGGACATGGTGGAGCGGGAGACGTTCGGGTGAGGTTTCTGGACTGCACCCCATTTGAACCGGACAGGGTCGATAGCCGATAAGGCATAGGCATACGCCTATGGATAAGGTCATGGCTTCTGATCCAAACGGACCCCCACCGCGCATCGAGGTGATCACTGCCGTCCAGCGTCGGCGCC